>JBILSK010000193.1:0-4844 GCA_044372165.1 Burkholderiaceae bacterium
AATTCCGTGGCCCGCGTGAAGGCGGCCCGCGAGGCTCTGGGGCCGGACATCGGCCTGATGTGCGACGCGCACGGGACCTATACGGTGGCCGATGCAAAGAAGTTCTGTCGGCTGGTCGAGGACTGCGATCTCACCTGGTTCGAGGAACCCGTGACCGGCGACGATCACCGGGGTCTGGCGGAAGTGCGGGCCAGCACCAGCGTGCCGATCGCGATGGGCGAGAGCGAATTCACGCGTCATGATTTCCTGGATGTGGCCCAGCGTGGCGGTGCCGATATTTTTCAGCCCGACCTGGCGATCTGCGGCGGCATCAGCGAGGCGATGCGCATCGGGGCGATCGCCTCGGCCTACAACCTGCGACTGGCGCCGCACCTGTGGACCGGGGCGCTGGCCTTTGCCGCCGGCCTGCATGTGACAGCCGCCTCGCCGGCCGGCTGGATTCTTGAATACTCGCTGGGCGCCAATCCGCTGCTGCACGAGATGGCTCACGAAACGTTCACTGTCACCGACGGGATGATAGAGATTCCCGATCGACCCGGCCTGGGGGTGAGCATTGATGAGGCCTTCGTGCAGCGACACACGGTCGCCACGCCTTGATCCGCGTTCCTGCCTTGCGTTGCCCTACGATCCGATGACCCACACACCCTGGATACCCATGACCTCACGTCGCCATCTTCTGGCCCTGTCCGTCCTGTCCGCCCTGACGACAACGACCGCCTACGCACAGTCTGTCCCTGACTTTCCGACGCGTCCGATCAAGATCATCGTCCCCTTCGCGCCGGGCGGTGCCACCGACGTGCTGGCGCGCATGGTCGGCGCCAAGCTCCAGGAGTCGTGGGGACAGCCGGTGGTGGTCGACAACCGTCCGGGCGCGGGCGGCAACATCGGCGCCGAGGCAGCTGCGCGCTCGCCCGGCGACGGCTATACCTTGCTGCTGGCGGCTGCCGGCTTCATGGCGGTGAGCCCCTCGCTCTACGCGAAGTTGCCCTTTGATACCGTCAAGGACTTCGCGCCCGTGGCCCAACTGGTCAAGGCGCCGCTGCTGCTCGTGGTGAACAGCACTGTGCAGGCCAGGACCGTGAAGGAGCTGATCGATTACGGCAAGGCCAACCCGGGCAAGCTCACGATCGGCAATGGCGGCACTGGCACGGCGCAGCACCTGGGCGGCGAGTTCTTCACCTACACCGCCGGCATCAATGCGGTGCACGTGCCCTACAAGGGCAGCGCACCGGCCACCACCGACCTGATCGCGGGCGTGTTCAACGCGCAGTTCGACAACATGGTCACGCTGATTGGCCACGTGAAGAGCGGCAAGATCCGGCCGCTCGGCGTGTCTTCGCTCAAGCGGGCCACGATCCTGCCCGAGGTGCCGACGATCGCCGAAAGCGGCCTGCCCGGTTTCGAGACCGGGACCTGGTATGGCGTGGTGGCGCCGGCCAGCACGCCCGCGGTGATCGTGGACAAGCTCAATCGCGAGATCAATCGCATCCTCGCCCTGCCCGACGTCTCCGAGAAGCTCGTGCAGATGGGCCTGGAGGCCTCGCCGATGACGCCGGCGGCCTATGGCGAATTCATTCGCAAGGAAATCGCCCAGTACGCGCGGGTCATCCAGAACGCGAAGATCAAGCTCGACTGAGTCAGTCCAGCTTGACGCCCAGCGCGTCCGCTTCGCGGATCCAGATCGTGGCGTCCTCGCGCCACATCCGCTGTGCATCGGCGCGTCCCTTGGTTGCCACCGGAATGGCGAAGTTTTCCCTGAGCGCCTTGGCACGCGGTGTGTCGTTGCCATCGACCGCCACCTTGGAGAGCATCTCGAGGATCTCCACCGGTGTGCCCATTCTTGCCGTCAAGGCCAGACCGCCGTCCAGCCGGGCCAGTTCTCCCTTGAAGCCCTGCTCCAGCAGCGTGGGTACATCCGGCAGTTTGGGGCAGCGATACCCCCCCGTCACCGCGATCGCCCGAGCGCCCTTGTCCTTCACCGTGGCAAAGGCCTGATAGCTGCCGACGGCCACTTGCTGCTGGCCGGTAGCGAAGTCCACCCACATCGGACCCTCACCCTTGTAATGCACGGTTTCCACCTTGCCGCCCATCTTGTTGAGCGCTTCGGCCAACATGTGCGGATAGGAGGCCGGTGCATACGAACCCATGATCGAACGGTTGGTACGAACGTATTCGACCAGCTCGTTGAAGTTGCGAATCGGCAGCTTGTCGGGAACAGCCAACACCAGCGGGCCCGACGGAAACACCGTGATCGGATCGATGTCCTTGGCCAGATCAAAGGGCAGCTTGCGATACAGCACCCGGTTCTGCCACACCGCACCGGTGGTCGTGGCCAGCAGGGTGTAGCCGTCTGCGGGCGCTTTCACGACCGCGTCGATCGCGATGTTGCCGCCGGCCCCCGGTCGGTTCTCGACCACGGCAGGCAGCTTGAAGCGCTCAGTGAACTGCTCGGCGAACAGGCGCGCGTAGGCATCGGTCAGGCCACCGGGTGCAAAGCCCACGATGATCCGGATGCCCTTGTTCGGGTAGGGTCCGCTTTGAGCACGGGAAACGGCGGGCGTGACGATCCCAGCGGCGGCAGCGGCCATCATCAGGGAGCGGCGGGTGGTGTCGGTCATGGTCATCTCCTGGTCGTGGCGACTCGTTCGGACGCCGGGTTGAACGCATGTTGCGGGCGCAACCGCTGATAACGAGCCTGCGTGAACAGGCTCGGGTAAACCGTTGAACAATGAGGGAGGGTCAGTCCAGGGTCACGCCGAGGGACGCAACCTCTCGAATCCAGACCGGTCCATCCTCGCGCCACGCGCGCAAGGCATCGGCCCGGCCCTTCGTGGCTTCGGGAATGCCGAAGTTTTCGCGCAGGGCCTTGGCGCGGGGGGTGTCGTTGCCCTCCACAGCCACCCTGGACAACAACTCGAGAATCTCGACCGGAACGGCCGAATGGGCCGTCAGCGACAGGCCGCCTTCCAGGCGCGCGATCGGGGCGGTCAGGCCCTGTTCGGTCAGCAGGGGCAGATCCGGCAATTTCGGGCTGCGAACACGGCCGGTGGTGGCAATGGGGCGCACGCCTTTCGCTGCAACGGTGTTGAAGGCCTGGAAGCTGCCGACGGCCATCTGCAACTGGCCCGACCCCATCTCGACCCACATCGGACCTTCGCCCTTGTACTGGATCGCCTGGAACTGGCAGCCGAACTGCTTGTTGAGCGTCTCGGCGAGCACATGCGGATAGGACGCCGGCGCGTAGGAGCCGCTCGCACACGGATTCTTCTTGGCGTACTCGATCAATTCCGCGAGGTTCTTCACGCCCATCTTTTCCTGCACCGCCACGATCAGCGGGCCGGACGGAAAGATCGTGATCGGGGTGATGTCCTTGGCCAGATCGAAGGGCAGCTTCTTGTACATCACCCGGGTCTGCCAGACCTGACCGGTGGTGGTCGACAGCAGTGTGTAGCCATCGGGTGGCGCCTTGACCACGGTGTCGATGGCGATGATGCCGCCGGCACCGGGCTTGTTCTCGACCACGCAGGGCACATTGAACTTCGCGGTGAACTGCTCGGCGAAGAGACGGGCATAGGCGTCGCTCAGACCGCCGGTTGCGGCACCGACGACGATCTTGACCTGACGGTTCGGGTAGCCGCTGGCGGTCTGGGAAAAGGCGCGAGGGGTGGCGAGCGCGGCGCTGGCGCCTGCCAGCATCAGCTGGCGGCGGGTGGTGCGAGTCATTCGTACTGTCTCCGAGTGTGTCGTGAATCTTACCTTCGGAGCGCATTCTGCTTGCGTAATCGGCCCCGGTCCAGCACTCCCCCGAGACACTCCATCCCCGCCTCGTGCTTCACCCTCGGTACGGCATTAATCCTGGGCCTTGGACTTCATGAAAAGCTTCTGCATGCCGCCCAGCCAGCGGTCGTAATCGGCTGTCTTGCGGCGCATGTAGTCGAGGACTTCCGGATGCGGCAGGACGAGAAACTTTTCTTCCTTCATGGTCTTCACGATTTCATCGGCCACGGCCTCGGGCATCAGGATGCCGTCGCCGCCTGCCGAGCCGCCATCGCCCGGGACCATCCCGGTGCGCACGGCCTGCGGGCACAGGCAGGAGACATGCAGGCCGCGCCGACCGTAGGCGATCGACAGCCATTCGGCGATGGCCACCGCGCCATGCTTGGTCACGCCATAGGCGGCGGTCTCCACGATGTTGAGCAGGCCGGCAGCCGAGGCGGTCACCAGGAAGTAGCCTTCGCCGCGCTCGCACATCTTCTCGACCACTGCGCGGGCCGCCCACACATGGGCCATCACGTGGATCTTCCACATCAGGTTCCAGGTCTCGTCGTCCGGATCGAGACCCGGGCTGCGACCGATGCCCGCATTCGAGAAATAGATGTCGACGCGTCCGTATTTCGCTTCGGCGGCGGCAACCAGGGCCTGGATGTCCGACTCCTTGCTGACATCGCAGCGCACCGCCAGCCCGTTCACCGCCTGGGCGACCGGCTGCAGGCCGGCCTCGTTGAGGTCGGCGACCACCACGCCGGCTGCGCCCTCCTGGTGAAACTTCAGCGCCGTGGCGCGTCCGATGCCGCTTGCGGCGCCGGTGATGATGGCAACCTTGCCTTTCACATCCATGTGTTGCTCCCTGGGGTCGAGTTCATTGGTGGCAGTGTGTAGCGCGACGGTGTGTCGCGTGCATCGGGCAATGCTAGCCGAGATGGTCGGCCGCCACGGGCGGGCATGGCAAGATCCGGCAGCGCGCCTTGCCGTAACACGGTGAGCTCGCGCGCGACCACACCCTCCCACCGCCCCGAGGAGCCCGAGCATGAGCCCGTCCGCGCAACCCGTCCGCACCGCGCGGC
>JBILSK010000195.1:0-4836 GCA_044372165.1 Burkholderiaceae bacterium
TCGAGATCGGCGTGCCTGCCTTCCTGCTCAAGGCCACCTTGATCGGCGTGCTCGCGCAGCGTCTCGTGCGCACGCTCTGCTCGAACTGCAAGACGCCTGTCGAATCGACTGATGACTCCCCTTGGCGCGCCCTTACGCGAGGCAGTCACGTGCGGGCGCCCACAACGACCTGGCGTGCCGTGGGCTGCATCGAGTGTCGCAACACGGGGTTCAAGGGGCGAGCCGGACTGTACGAGCTGCTCACAGTCAATGACGGTCTGCGAACGCTGATCACCGATTCGCCCGATGTCCGGGTGCTGCGTGACGCCGCAGTGCGCGACGGCATGCGTCCGCTGCGCATCGCCGGTGCACTGAAGGTGGCAGCCGGCGTCACGACGATCGAAGAGGTCCTGCGCAACGCGCCTCCGACGGATTGAGGGCGGCAGGTCAGCGTGCAGAGGGCCTCACGGCGTCTCTGCTACCCTGACGCGGACATGCCACCTCCTTCTGTTCGTCCCGTGCGTGCGGCATCGGCCCGTGTCGATGGACTGCTGCGCCTGCTGCCCTGGTTGCGCCCGTATCTGGGTCGAGCGGTGCTCGCCAGCGTGTTCCTGCTCGCGGCCGCTGCGGCGACCCTGAGCGTGCCGCTGCTGCTGCGGGGCGTGATCGACACCGGCTTTGGCGGCAGCATGGTGGCGCGTCAGTCCGAGACTCGGTCTGCCTTCTTTCTGCTGTTCGGTGCCTCGCTGCTGCTGGCCGCCTTCACCGCGGCGCGTTACTACATGGTGAGCTGGCTCGGCGAGCGCGTGATCGCCGATCTGCGCACGGCGGTCTACTCGCGCGTGCTGGCGCACAGCCCGCAGTTCTTCGAGACCACGCAAACGGGCGAGGTCCTCTCCCGCCTGACCGCCGACACCACGCTGGTGCAGTCGGTCGTGGGTTCAGGCATTTCCATGGGACTGCGCAGTGCGGTGACCTTCATCGGCAGCCTGAGCATGCTGATCTTCACCGTTCCCCGTCTGGCCGCGACCGTGATCGGCGTGCTGGCCTTCATCGTTGTGCCCGCAGTCTGGTTCGGTCGGCGGGTGCGCCGGCTGGCCCGGGACAGTCAGGACCGGCTGGCCGATTCAAGCGCGATCGCCGCCGAAGTCCTCAATGCGATTCCCGTGGTGCAGGCCTACGGTCAGCAGCAGCGCGAGATCGAGCGATTCGCCCAGGCCAACGAGAGCACCTTCGAGACCTCGATTCGCCGTGCGCGCACGCGTGCCTGGTTGACCGCCTTCATCATCGCGTCGGCGTTCGGATCGGTGATCTTCGGGTTGTACAGCGGCACGACAGCCGTCATGCGCGGCGAGCTGACGGCCGGGCAATTGGGCCAGACGCTGATCTATTTCGGCATGGTGGCCTCAAGTGCCGCGGTGCTGGCGGAAGTCTGGGGTGAGTTGCTGCGTGCGGCCGGCGCCACCGAGCGCCTGGACGAGTTGTTGCAGATATCGCCGCACATCCGTTCACCGCAGTCACCGCAGGCGGCGCCCGAAAGTGCCCCGGGGGGCCTGGCGATCGCGTTCGAATCAGTCACGTTCTCCTATCCGTCTCGCCCCGATACCCGGGCCCTGGCCGACTTCAACCTTGAGATTCCAGCCGGTCGCACGGTGGCGCTGGTCGGCCCAAGTGGTGCAGGCAAGAGCACGGTGCTGCAGTTGTTGCTGCGTTTCTACGATATTGCGGGGGGGCGGCTTGTGCTCGATGGGCTGCCGATACAGGACTGGTCGCTCGAGGCATTGCGCCACCGCATGGCATTGGTGCCCCAGGACGCGGTGATCTTCTCGGCCAATGCGCTTGAGAACATCCGATATGGCCGTCCCGAGGCCAGCGAGACCGAGGTGATCGCGGCCGCGCGCGCAGCCCAGGCCGACGACTTCATTCGCGAACTCCCGCAGGGGTATCAGACCTTCCTGGGCGAACGAGGTGTGCGACTGTCGGGCGGCCAGCGACAGCGCATCGCGATCGCGCGCGCCATCCTCAAGGACGCGCCGCTGCTGCTGCTCGATGAGGCAACCAGTGCCCTGGACACCGAAAGCGAGCGGCTGGTCCAGCAAGCCCTGGAGACCGCCATGCGGGGTCGCACGACCATTGTCGTTGCCCATCGGCTCTCGACAGTGCAGCGTGCCGATCTGATCGTGGTGATGGATCAAGGGCGCATCGTCGAGCAGGGGCGTCATGCCGATCTGCTGCTTGCCGGCGGCTTGTATGCCCGACTGGCCCATCTGCAATTCTCGAATTGAAAGGATTCGATCTTGGCCCGTCACCACGACCCGATCATCACCCTGTCCGAAGAGGACGGGGTGCGCTACCTGCACTTCGGCTCCGAGTGGGTGCAGGGTGCCATGAAGCTTTCCCGACCCGAATCGCTGCATCTCGATTACCTGCAGCGCATGATGGCCTGGCTGCTGTTCCTGGATGGCCATCAGGACATCCTGCAGCTGGGATTGGGCGCGGGTTCGCTCACGCGGTTCACGCATCGTCGCCTGCCCGCCAGCCGCACCCTCGTGGTTGAACGATCAGAGGAGGTGATCGAGGTGGCGCATCACTGGTTCGGCCTGCCACAGGAAGACGCGCGGCTGCAGATCGTTGCGGGCGATGCGGGCGCGTTCGTCGCCGATCCTGCCCAGCGCGATCGATTCGGGGTCATCCAGGTCGATCTGTACGACGAACAGGCACAGGGCCCGGTTCTGGACTCGGAGCGCTTCTACCGGCGCTGCCATCGCGCGCTGCGCTCGCCGGGGGTGCTGGTGGTGAATCTGTTCGGTTGGCGCGAGGCATTCACCCGCAGCCTTGATCGGCTCAACACGATGTTCGGTGGGCGGGTGATCGCCATGCCCCCGACGCCCGCAGGGAACCGCATCGTGCTGGCGTTCAAGGGGCCACCGCTGTCAGTCAGTGTCGAGCAGCTGGCCCGGCGTGCCGCGCTCATCGAGCGCAGCTGCCAGCTTCGCGGTGCGGCGCACGACTGGCTGCAAGCGCTGAAAGTGCCGATCGCGGCGAGCCCTTCAGCTCGCGCTGCTCGCACGGATCGGACCGCGACCTGGTCGATCTGAGGTCGCGATCTGCTGAGCCGCTGTCGACTTACTTCGACAGTTCGCGCATGGCGCGCTCGAGACCCGAGAGCGTCACGGGGTACATGCGATTGGCCAGGACTTGTCGGATGACGGCGATCGACTGGCGATATTCCCAGACCCCCTCGGGTTCCGGGTTCAGCCAGGCAAATTTCGGAAAGCGCTCGGCCAGGCGCTGCAGCCAGATGGCACCGGCTTCCTCGTTGTTGTATTCGACCGAGCCGCCCGGCTGAAGGATCTCGTAGGGACTCATGGTCGCGTCACCCACGAAGATCAGGCGATAGTCTGCGTTGTACTTGCGCAGCAGGTCCCAGGTCGCCATGCGTTCGGAGTGCCGCCGCTTGTTGTTCTTCCACACGAAGTCATAGACACAGTTGTGGAAGTAGTAGAACTCGAGGTGCTTGAACTCGGTTTTCGCTGCAGAGAACAGCTCTTCGGTGCGCTTGATGTGATCGTCCATCGTGCCGCCCACATCGAGCAGCATCAGCACCTTGATGGTGTTGTGGCGCTCGGGGACCATCTTGATGTCCAGGTAACCCGCATTGCGGGCCGTGCTGGCGATGGTGTCGTCCAGATCGAGTTCGTCTTCGGCCCCTTCGCGGGCGAACTTGCGCAGGCGGCGCAAAGCCACCTTGATGTTGCGCGTGCCGATCTCGACCTGGTCGTCATAGTCACGGTAGGCGCGCTGCTCCCAGACCTTGACGCCCGTCCGATTGCCGCCTGCCGGGCCGCCGACCCGGATGCCTTCCGGATTGAAGCCGCCGTTGCCGAACGGCGAGGTGCCGTTCGTGCCTATCCATTTGTTGCCGCCCTCGTGGCGATCCTTCTGCTCCTCGAGGAGCTCCTTCAGTCGCTCGAGCAATTTGTCCAGGCCGCCCATGGCCTCGATCTGGGCCTTTTCCTCTGCGGTGAACTCGCGCTGCATCTGGCGCTTGAGCCAATCCATCGGGACATCGAGATCGATCCCGGGCAGCTCCGTGACGCCCTTGAAGTAGGCGCCGAAGGCCTTGTCGAACTTGTCGAAGTTGCGCTCGTCCTTCACCAGCGTGGCGCGCGACAGGAAATAGAAGTCATCAAGCGACTGGCTGATGACGTTCTTGCGCATCGCCTCCAGCAGGGTCAGGTACTCCTTGATCGACACCGGCAGCTTGGCCTGCCTGAGGTGGAGGAAGAAGTCGATCAGCATGGCAACTCCGAAAGGTGAATGAGGCGGCGCAAAACTGCGCAAGACGACAGCGGCATGCAGCGTTCGTCGGGTCAGGGGGCGGGCAGGCGGGCCAGCCGGAAATCGAGATGCCGACGCGCGGCCGGCCATTCACTGTCGATGATCGAGAAAACCACCGTGTCGCGCAAGCTGCCATCCGGCAGCCGCTGATGGTTGCGCAGCACGCCGTCCTGCTTGGCGCCCAGCTTGGCGATGGCCTCGCGAGATCGGTGATTGAACCAGTGGGTGCGAAATTCCACGGCCAGGCAGCCGAGCGATTCGAAGGCATGGGCCAGCAACAACCGTTTGCACTCGGTGTTCAGAGCACTGCGCTGCACCGAGGCGGCGTAAAACGTGGTGCCGATCTCGAGCCTGCGCTGCGCCTCCTCGATGTTCATGTAGCGCGTCGAGCCGACGATGCGCTCGTCGCGCAAGCGACGCACCACGAAGGGCAGGGCGCGGCCGGCGGCCTGAGCTGCCAGCGCGGAGGCGATCCAGGCCTCCATGCTCGCCGCAGGCGGGACGATGGTGTACCAG
>JBILSK010000194.1:0-4836 GCA_044372165.1 Burkholderiaceae bacterium
GCAAGTGTCGAAGGGGGTGTCAGGACTTTGTACTGTTCATGCGTACAGTATCCGTGATCCTGTCAGCCGCCTCAAGGCGGTCTTCAGTCCTAGGCCGAATGGTCGAGCGTGCTATACACGCGACCAAGCGTTTTCAGGCAGGCTTCACGCTCTGCGTCACTTTCGATGGAGGACTTCAATGCTTGCAACCCCACATGTCCAGGTCGACAACGATCGCGTCATCGTCACCGAATGGCGCTTTGCGCCGGGTGCCGAGACCGGCCATCACGTGCATGGGCATGACTACGTCGTCGTCCCCCTCACCAGCGGCACCCTTCGCCTGGTGGCGCCCGACGGCACGCATCACGACGCCTCGCTTCAGGCGGGCGTCTCCTATGCGCGTCAGGCTGGGGTCTCGCACAACGTGATCAACGCGAACGATCACGAGTTCCGCTTCATCGAAATCGAGATCAAGTGATTCGCATGGCGCGCCGAGGCTCGCCGCGCCGTGCACCGCGATCGATGCCGTCGCGGGCAGTGCGAGGGGCGCTGCTGCTGTCGCTGGCCTGGCCGGTGTCCGGTACCGCCCAGATGACAGAGGGCGTGCGCGCGGATGCACCGGCATCGTCTCCGGCTCCCTGCCTTTCGCAGGCCAATACGCTCGAGATCAATGCCTGCCTGAGCGCGTCTCTGGCGATGCGAGACAAGGCGCTCAATGCGGCCTACCAGGATCTGCTCAAGCGACTGGTCGCTGCGGATGCCGGCGACACCACCGACTATCCGCGAGCGCGCAAGCATCTGCTCGACGCCCAACGCGCCTGGATCAGCTTTCGCGACACTGACTGCGCCGGACGTGTGATCCTCTATGAGGGCGGTTCGATCCGCGGTGCCGTGCAGCTGTCCTGTCTCATCCGCCACACCGAGCAACGAACCCAGTCCCTTCGAGACTGGACGTTTGCACGATGACCTCCTGCTCGCTTGATCTGTATCACCGCCTCATTGCCTGAACGGAACGCCTCATGACCCTCACCACCGATGAAGCCCTGCGTGCGCTCTACGCCCCGGCCCGTGAGCGGGCACTGAAGAAGCAGCTGAGCGCGCTGGATATCCATTGCCGCCGATTCATCGAGCTCTCGCCGTTTGCCGTGCTGGCCAGCACCGGTGCGGACGGCTTGCCGGACGCTTCCCCGCGGGGCGGGCAACCCGGGTTCGTTCTGACCCCCGACGCTCATACTCTGCTCATCCCGGACGCATCGGGCAACAATCGCCTCGATACCTTGAGCAACATCGTCGCCACCGGCAGGCTCGGCGTGCTCTTCATGATTCCGGGGATTGATGAAACGCTGCGGGTGAATGGCTTTGCCCGATTGACGGCGGATCAGGCGCTACTCGAGCGCTTCGCCGGGCTCGACCGTTCGCCCAAGGTGGTGATCGAGTTGCGCGTCGAGCAGGCCTATCTGCACTGTGCCAAGGCACTCATGCGATCGAGGCTCTGGTCGGTCGATCTGCAGGTCGAGCGTTCTGTCCTGCCTTCCATGGGACAGATGATCAGCGACCAGATCGGCGATGGCGCTCCGGTGGAGTCTCAGGAGGCGATGCTGGCGCGGTATCGGCAGGAGCTCTGAGACCAGCATTGACCCCGACCGAGAGCGGTTCTCCGTGGAGGGCCGAGCCACTCATGCGGCGAGGGTCCGTCCGAACCAGTGGATCGACAGGCCGGCTGCCAGCATCGCCAGCACTGCCGCGGCCAGACTGAACAAGGCTGTGATCTCGGTCTCGCGGCGCTCCAGGACCAGGCGCGAATTGAGTTCCTGATACACCTTTTGCAGATCAGCGCCGGTGGCGGCGTGAAAGTATTCGCCGCGGGTGATCGCCGCCACGGCCTTCAGGCTTTCCTCATCGAGTCGCACATAGGCAGACCAGCCCTCGAAGCCGATGGTGGCGCCTTGCACGGTGCCAAAGCCGACCGTGAAGACCCGCACGCCCCGATCGGCCACCATCTTCGCAATCTCGATCGGATCTGGGCCGGTGGTGCGCCGGCCATCGGACAGCAGCACGATCACCCCGTTCCGGTAGGAACCTGGTTTGACCGGAGGCGGCGCCGGTCGGGGCGCTGCAGGCCGATCAATCGAGCGGCCCCGTTCGATGCCGCCCCCGGTGCTACCCAGGACCACCGACCCGACATCGATGCCGTCGTCCGGAAAGAGGGTGGCCAACGCGACGGCCAGCGCGCTCCCGGTCGCTGTGCCCCGTTGCAGCTGAAACCGGTCGATGGCGGCATGCAGCGCCTCGGCGCTGTCGGTGGGCGGCTGAACCAGCTGCGCCGATCCGCCAAATGACACGATGCCGATCCGGGCCTGCAAGGGGGCATCGCCGATGAAGGCCTTGGCGGCGGCCTGTGCGGCGGTGATGCGGTCGGGTTGAACATCGGTGGCGCGCATGCTGAGCGACACGTCGATGGCCAGGACAATGGTCTGGAACTGCGAGGGCAGGGTGACTGTGGCATTCGGGCGCGCAATCGCGACCAGCGCGGCAATCAGCGCGAGGAGCAACAGGCCCGGAGGCACATGACGACGCCATGGGGGCTGCCCCCTCAGTGCCAGGCGCACCAGAGGCACATCCGAGTAGGCGATTGCGGTTCGAGGACGTCGCAACAGCCACAGATACGCCGCCACTGCGGCCGGGGCCAGCAGCAGGAGCCAGAGCAGGTGTGGCCACGTGAATGACATCGACGCGCGCTCCACGAGGGGCGATCCGGATTGCCGGGAACCTTGCCTTTATAGCATCGCCTTGCCGGTCCCAAGGGTCTGCGCCACACTGGCGCGCTCATCTCCGGGAGGAACGACACGATGCTCGACGCCGCACAGATCCAGGAACGCTTCAAAGGACTCTTGCCCGATCTCATGGGCATCGTCTTCGTCGAGCTGACACCCGAGCGCGTGGTCGCGACCCTCAGGGTGCGTCCTGACCTGTGCACCACAGGGGGCATCATGCACGGTGGCTCAGTCATGGCCTTCGCAGACACGCTGGGGGCCGTCGGCACGGTCTTGAACCTGCCGGAGGGAGCGCGGACCACAACGGTCGAGTCGTCGACCAAGTTCCTTGCGGGTGCGCCGGTCGATTCGATCGTGACCGGTGAATCGACCGCTTTTCACCGCGGGCGCACGACCATGGTCTGGCAGACCCTCATTCGCAGCGCAGCCGGCAAGCTGTGCGCGGTGGTCACCCAGACGCAGCTGGTCATTCCCGCGCGATGAGCAATCCGGCCGGCGGCCTCGGCCGATGGTCCGGCCGTGCAACACCGGCGGGCCTGAATGCGTTAATGTTCGGGTTCGAAGGGGATCAACAACTTGGCCAAGCCCAATTACCAGTACGAAAAGCGCCAGCGCGAGCTGGCCAAGAAGGCCAAGAAGGCCGAGAAAGCTGCCCGCAAGGCGACCGGCGGCCCCGATCACGACGAGCCGGAAGTCCTGAACGGCGAGGCCGCGCAGCCCATGTCGGATTCCGCTGCAACCGTCGCGCCCGGCGCCAACGAGCAGCCCTGATCCTCACGCCGTCCTGATCCTGACCTCCCCGGTATCGCCCGGGGTGCCGCCTGCCCTCATCAGACTGCTGTTTCTGCAGCCGCTCCTGGTGCGCCGACCGGCGTGTCCTACAATCGCTTGATGGAATCGGTCGAGACAATCGTTGTAGGCGCCGGCGTTGTCGGCTTGGCAGTCGCGCGCGCGCTGGCACTGGCCGGGCACGAAGTGATGATCCTGGAGGCCTGCGAGGCCTTCGGTACGCAGACTTCCGCGCGCAATTCTGAAGTGATCCACGCGGGACTCTATTACCCCACCGGCTCGCTCAAGGCGCGGCTGTGCGTGACCGGCAAGGACATGCTGTACCGCTACTGCGCAGCCCGAGGGGTGTCGCATCGACGCATCGGCAAGCTGCTGGTGGCCTGCGACGAGGCTGAGCGTGTGGCGCTGGCCAAGTACGAACAGCAGGCGCGCATCAATGGCGTGACACTCGAACCCGTGGATGCAGCCGAGGTCCGACGCCTGGAGCCCGCGGTGCGTGCGGTGGCCGGACTCTGGTCGGCCAGCACCGGCATCATCGACAGCCACGGGCTGATGCTGGCACTGCTGGGTGACGCACAGACTGCCGGTGCCATGCTGGTCACGCATACGCCGGTCGAGTCGCTCGATGCCCTCGACGAGGGCTTCGTGGTGCGCACCGGCGGCGCGGAGCCGATGACCTTGCGTGCCGCACATCTGGTGAATGCGGCCGGCCTGACCGCGCCGCAGCTGGCGAGCACCCTGCGCCGCACGGTGCCTGAACTGCCGGTGCCGACCGCCTACTATGCCAAGGGCCACTACTTCACCTTGTCCGGGCGGTCGCCGTTTTCGCACCTGGTGTACCCGATGCCCGACCACGCCGGGCTGGGCATCCATGTCACGCTGGACCTGGGGGGGCAGTGCAAGTTCGGCCCGGATGTCACCCGCTGGCTGGATGCGCCGGACTATGCCTTCGAGGATGGTCTGCGAGCGCGTTTTGCCGCTGCCATCCGTCGCTACTGGCCTGACCTGGACGAAGAGGCGCTGGTGCCGGGTTACACCGGCGTGCGTCCGAAGGTGAGCGGACCGACCGAGCCGGCCGCCGACTTCATGATCCAGGGGCCCACCGAACACGGGGTGCGCGGCCTGGTCAATCTCTTCGGCATCGAATCACCGGGGCTCACCTCCAGCCTGGCGATTGCAGCCGAGGTGGCGGCCCGGCTGGCAGTGCCCGTGGCGGGCGATCGACCGGAGTTCGACGCATCGCTCGGGTAACATCGGTCGGATGAGCGATTCCACGACGGTGCCTGCCTGGCAG
>JBILSK010000196.1:0-4835 GCA_044372165.1 Burkholderiaceae bacterium
GAGCACCTCGCTCAAGTGGACCGGGCCCTGCGCGCCCTGTGCTCCGGAGCGGTCGTGCTCACGGATGCCTTCCCGATGGCTGTGCTGGCATGCCTGCTGGGCAAGCCGGTGGTCGCGCTCGAGGATCTGGGGGGCACGCTGAGCGCGCGGATGCGGACCTGGCTGGCGGACTGGCCGATGCTGCGCTGTGCTGCCAGCCCGTCTGACGCACTCTTTCAGATGCAGCGCTTGCGCGATACCGCGCGCTGACGCCATGTTTGTGTGATTCGTCCTGTACCTGGCGGGCCCGGGCAGCCACACTCGTGCAACAAATCAGACCGTCTGTTGCCCCAGTCCTGCCATGAAGCTGCCTGCCCGAGTTGATTCAAGCACGACCTTCTCAGAGGGGGTCGACCGACGCACGCGCGAAGCGGCACAGGCGCGCCTGCAGGGCCTCTATCTGACGGGCCTGGACGATGCATTGGACAATGCGAGCGACGTGGTGCTGCTCGACTGGCCGGCGTACTCGAATGTGGGCGATGGGCTCATCCTGCTCGGACAGCTCGAGGCACTGCGCCAGCTCGGCCGTCCGATCCGGGCGGCCTCGTCTCTGAACCTGGGCGACTTTCAGCGAATCAGGCAGTGTCTCGGCCCGTCCACAGCGATCCTGCTGCAGGGAGGCGGCAATCTGGGCACGCTCTGGCCGGCTCATCAGCACTATCGGGAGGCAGTACTCGAGGCCTTCGCGGATCGCGCGGTGGTGCAATTGCCGCAGAGCATCTGCTTCGATGGCGAACGCGCCACGGAAGTGTTCGCGCGCGCCATTCGCCGCCACGGCCGCTTCACCCTCATGGTGCGTGACCAGGGCTCGGAGGCCTTTGCGCGCGGCTGGTTCGATTGTCCCGTCAGGCGCTTGCCCGATGCCGCGCTGATGCTGGCGCCGGCTCGGCCGGCCAAAGCCAGATTGGATGTGCTGGCCCTGTTGCGCACTGACAAGGAGGCGGGAGCCGATGCCTTCAGACTGCGAGCTGTCCTGGATGCGTCGGGCAACGCGATGAGCATCCGTCAAGCCGATTGGCTTGACGATGGAGTGCCTGAGCGATTGCTGCTGCTGGCGCTGGAGGTGTTGCAGCGCTATCCCCATCGGCTCGACACCGATGGCAGCGACCGGGGTCGGATGATCTGGACACAGCTGGCTGCGCTGCGCTTGCAGCGCGGTGCAGCCCTCCTGGCTGAGGGTCGGGTGCTGCTCACCGATCGACTGCATGCGGCGCTGCTGGGTTGCCTGCTGGGCATGCCGGTGGTTGCGCTGGACAACTGCTACGGCAAGTTGAGTGCGGTGTTGGGCGACTGGATGGCGGGTTGGCCGGGCCTCTTTCTGGAGACCGATCCAGACGCCGCCGTGGCGCGTGTTCGCAGCCTGCTGGGGAGCACCGCCCTCACACCGATGCGGTGAGCCCGCCGTCGATGATCAGCATCTGGCCGGTCATGAAGTCGCTGGCACTGGCTGCCAGGAAGATGGCCGCACCGCCCAGCTCCTGCAGTTTGCCCCAGCGGGCCATGGGCACGCGCGCCTCGAGCATGGCATTGAACTGCGGATTGGCGGCCAGCGGCGCCGTCATGTCGGTGGCAAAGAAACCCGGTGCCAGGGCATTGACCTGGATGTTGTGGCGCGCCCAGTCGATGGCCATGCCGCGAGTGAGGTTCTTCAGGCCGCCCTTGGAGGTGACGTAGGGCGCGATCGAGTAGCGCGCGAGTTCGCTGTTGATCGAGCACACATTGATGATCTTGCCGCGCTGGCGCGCGATCATGTGTCGTGCCACCGCGCGTCCGACCTTGAAGGCCCCCGTGAGGTTGGTGGCGATGACCCGCTCCCAGTCTTCGGTGGGCAGGTCCTCCAGGGGCGCGCGCAGATTGATGCCGCTGTTGTTCACCAGGATGTCGATCGGACCGTGATCGTGCTCGACCGCAGCGATGGCGGCCGTGGCACCTGCTTCGTCGGTGACATCGAAGGGCGCAGTGCTGCTGCCGATGCCTTGTTCGGTCAGTCGGGCTGCCGCAGACGACAGGGCGCCGAGATCACGGCCATTGAGCACGATGTGCGCGCCCGCCGAACCGAGGGCTTCGGCCAGCGCCAGCCCGATGCCGCGGGATGAACCGGTGATGAGCGCCGTGCGCCCGGACAAGTCGAACAGAGGGTGCATGGCTCGGGCGAGCGCTCGCGTAAAATGGGGGATGGCTGATCTTCTCGCGAATCTGAACGAGCGACAACTGAGTGCGGTGACCCTGCCGCCCCAGCATGCGCTGATCCTGGCGGGGGCCGGCAGCGGCAAGACCCGTGTGCTCACCACCCGCATTGCCTGGCTCATCCAGACCGGGCAAGTCAGTCCGGCCGGTGTGCTGGCGGTGACCTTCACCAACAAGGCGGCGCGGGAAATGAGCGCGCGTCTGTCCGCCATGCTGCCGATCAATCCGCGCGGCATGTGGATAGGCACTTTCCACGGATTGTGCAATCGGCTGCTGCGCGCCCATCACCGCGATGCAGCGCTGCCCCAGACCTTCCAGATCCTCGACTCGGCCGATCAGCTCGCCGCCATCAAGCGGCTGCTCAAGGCGCTCAATGTCGACGACGAGAAATACCCGCCGCGCAACCTGCAGCACTTCATCAATGGCTCCAAGGAAGAGGGTTTGCGGGCCCGGGACATCGAGGTCGTCGATGACTACAACCGGCGCTTCGTCGAGCTCTACGCCGCCTATGACGATCAATGCCAGCGTGAAGGTGTCGTCGATTTCGCCGAACTGCTGCTGCGCAGCTACGAGCTGCTCGAGCGTCACCATGCCTTGCGGGCGCACTATCAGTCGCGCTTTGCCCACATCCTGATCGACGAGTTCCAGGACACCAACGTCCTGCAGTACAAGTGGCTCAAGCAGCTGGCAGGCCCGCACAGCTCGGTGTTCGCCGTGGGCGATGACGACCAGTCGATCTACGCGTTTCGCGGCGCAAACGTCGGCAACATGACCGCGTTCGAGCGCGAGTTCCAGGTGAGCAACCTCATCAAGCTCGAGCAGAACTATCGCTCGCACGCCCACATCCTGGATTGCGCCAATCACCTGATCCGCAACAACGGCAGCCGCCTGGGCAAGGAGCTTTGGACCGATTCCGGCGCTGGCGAACCCGTGCGGGTCTACGAGGCCCTGAGCGACGGGCAGGAGGCGCAGTGGCTGATCGAGGAGGCCAAGGGCCTCATTCGAGACGGCTGGGCGCGCAGCGACATGGCCATTCTGTATCGCTCGAATGCCCAGTCGCGGGTGCTGGAGCACGCGCTGTTCTCGGCCGGCATTCCGTATCGGGTGTACGGTGGCCTGCGCTTTTTCGAGCGTGCCGAGGTCAAGCACGCTCTGGCTTATCTGCGCCTGATGGAAAACCCGGGCGATGACACCGCGTTCCTGCGGGTGGTCAATTTTCCAGCCCGTGGCATCGGGGCGCGCTCGATCGAACAACTGCAGGATGCCGCGCGGCGTGCCGGCCTCACGCTTGCCGCAGCCATCGGTGGCCTCGGCGGCGCCGCGGGCGGAAAGTTCGCCGCCTTTGCCGCACTGATCGAGCGGCTGCGCACCGAGACCCGCAGCATGACTCTGCCCGAGACCGTCGAGCATGTGGTCGAGCGCAGTGGTCTCATCACCCACTACCAGACTGAAAAGGAAGGTCAGGACCGCATCGAGAACTTGCGCGAGCTGGTCAATGCGGCCGCCGCGTTCCTGTCCGAGCAGGGCGTCGGTCAGGATGTGCCGGCGCAGGCGGGCGTGACGGCGGCGGCATCGCCTGTGGACGCTATCGTGGGCGATGAGGTGCTCGATGGCCCGGTCGTGCTGCAGACGACGCCTACCGCCGCCTTTCTGTCGCACGCATCGCTTGAGGCCGGGGACAACCAGGCCCTGGAGGGCACCGATGCGATGCAGTTGATGACCGTGCATGCCGCCAAGGGCCTGGAGTTCGATGCGGTCTTCATCACCGGGCTGGAAGAAGGGCTGTTCCCGCATGAGAACTCGGTCCAGGAAGTGGCCGGTCTCGAGGAAGAGCGGCGTCTCATGTACGTGGCCATCACGCGCGCGCGCAAGCGGCTGTATCTGTCGTTCTCGCAGACCCGCATGCTGCATGGCCAGACGCGCTACAACATCCGATCGCGCTTCTTCGAGGAACTGCCTGAGGGCCATCTCAAGTGGCTCACGCCTCGCACCGGTGTCGGCCGCGGCTTCGGCGCACAGCCGGAGTGGTCCCAGGGCTTTGCTCAGGTGGGTGGGGCCGGTCGAGGCGGCTGGGGGCAGTCCGAGCGCACTTCGGGCCGCGCCTTGAGTGGGGGCAGCGGGGGCGGTGCGCGCAGCGCCGAGGCCTCATCGGCACCGTCGCCGCGCGATGTCCGCCTGGCATCAAGTTTCGATCGCGGCCTGCCCTGGCGGATGGGTCAGACGGTGGCGCACGCCCGTTTCGGCGAGGGCGTGATCCTGGGCATCGAGGGCAGCGGCAGCGATGCTCGGGTGCAGATCAACTTCGGCCGCCAGGGCGTCAAATGGCTGGCGCTGTCGGTGGCGAAACTGGATCCGGTGAACTGAGGATGTCCCGCCAGGTCGGCCAGAAGGAACAGTACAGCGCACACAGCATGGCCAGCGACAGCGGCGACAGCAGCAGGGTCATGGCGCTGCCACCCAGGATGCCCTTGGCGAACTGGATGACCAGCGACACGATCACCGCCACTCCGAACCAGCCCAGCATGTACACCAGGAAGGCCCAGCGGTTGCGCCACACTGCCACCAGGCTGTAGAACAAGGCCTTGCCCGGTGGCAGGCCATGCCAGGCG
>JBILSK010000197.1:0-4827 GCA_044372165.1 Burkholderiaceae bacterium
CATGAAATCGATGTTTCTCCCCCAATCCATCATCGGGGCGACGCAAAAGGCCCATGCGTTGCCGTGAGCGCTAACAGGCACGAAGCGCCCCCGAGAACACGATCCAAACGTCCGAGTTGCCCATGTCAATCGATTGCGCTCATTGCATCGCAATCCGTTCCCAGGCGCGCTGAGTACGCTGCTGGCGCGCACCACCTGAGGCACCGACCAGAATCGCATCGCGCACCCAACGTTGGCTCGCAGGCTCATCAGGCGTTTGCAGCCAGCACTGCATCGCCTCGTCGATGAGCGTCCTGCGCTGAGTCAGAGCTCCCGCCAGCGCGAGCTGCGTCAGCGGCAGACTTGGATCGAGCCCGGCCAGTGCGTCAAAACCCAGCAACGCGATCAGTGCCCGCTCCCGCCAATCGGCTGGCCATTGATGTCGCGTGGCCTCAGCGAGCAAGTACGCCAGCACAGCCCCCGACACATGAATGTCTTCGACGACGCCAAAGGGCTTGATGTAGCGCTCGTATCCGTCGCCGGGTAGAACGGCATCGTCGGGGATCGTCGCTGCGCTGAAGGCCAGGCGAGCCTGCGGCAGCTCCGGAATAAACCGCGACGGCGGGGACAGCGTGAAGGCCACGCCAGGCGCATCGGAGGCCACTCGTACCATGCGCAAGCAGGGACGTTGCGCGTCATACGGCGGCAGTCGGGCCGCGACCAGCAAGTGGTTACTCTGCGGACCGAGCGTACTCCAGCGCTTGTCGCCAAACAGTTTGAAGCCACCTGGCACGGGCTCAAGCCGGCAATGAATATGGACCGGCTTGTTGCCCTGCTCTTCGGTCACGCAAAAAGCGCTCATCGTACTGCCCTGGGGTGCATCGGGCAGATCGCGAAGCAGCGCGCGTTGCGCGGCCTGATAACCGGCTGCGAAGGCCCAGGCCACACGGTCGGCGCGTGCGCCGCCTGCCACGGCCAGGCGCATCGGCACCGTGTGTTCTGCTGTCAATGACAGCCAGGTGGGCCACCAGTCGGTCACGTGCTCACATGGACCGGGCGGGGGCGCTATGCGGGTCGCATCAGCCAGGATGTCGACGATGGCCGTATCCAAACGCATGGATGATCCGCTGCCCGTTGTCAGGGCAGACTGATCACAACCCGCCAGCCTGTAAGCGGGGCCGTCTGCCATACGAATGTGCGAGGGGTGCCATTCACCACAACCCTCGTGCTACCCGAAGCCTGCGCGGCGATCACCGCGCCTGCGGGCAGATTCACCAGACGCTCCCCGGCATAGCCTTTGCGGGGCATCAATCGTGCCTCCGGGTGCGCCATGACCGTGCCGTCCTTGCTCACGAGAAACATGTCTCCGTCTGAGGACTGCAGGCGTGTGTCAATGTCCTGCAAGGAAATGTCTGCCCCCGCCACACCGATGAATCGCCCGGTCCGGTCTCTGACGGGCCGCGTGATGCTGACCATCGTGATGTCCGAGCCGCCTTCGTCGAAATACGGTTCGGTGATGTAGAGCGCGCCCGTGCGCTTGGGCCCGCTGTACCACTCCTGCTTCGGGTCGTGGTAGTCGTAGGTGACCACCGTTCCCTTGGGCCAGCTCTTGCGGTCGACCCAAGGCATCGACAAGGGGTCTGTCCAGCGCTTGTCCTCAAAGGCGATATAGACGCCATAGACGTCTCTGGGAGGGATCTCGTTAAGGATGGCGGCGAGGTATTCGATGAGCCTGCCATCCGGTTCAGCACCTTGGACCTGCTGACGCATGGACGTACCCAGCGGCAACATGGCAATGCGCTCAACCCATGCATCCAGAGCGTGAGCCGTCGCGCGTGCGCGTCGCTGCGCCGCATCGACTCGATCGGACACAGCAGGCCCGCCGGGCAGCGCAGCACACGCCGTGAGCGACATGCCGAGCATGCTCACAAGCAACCCTCGCCGAAGTTTCATGCGTGTATCGGTCATAGGACCTCCCAAGGTCTCATTGCGTCAGGCGACCCTGCGCCTCTGCCCGCCGCCCACACCGCACGCAGCAGGTCAGTGTCAAGCTCAGGGGGCGGGCACGTCAAGTTGGGCACTGACTCCCTGCAATACCTGGCTGCGAGCACGAAAGCATGTGCCGATCATCCGATGACAACATTCCTTCCCGAACACACCATGACTCGACGTGGGCCCGTCCATCGCGCGGCCTTACTTGTTCTTCATCTTGCCCTTGGGCATCACGGCCGTGATCGGGGGCGTCGGCCGGCCGGACCCGATGGATGACTCCTTCGGGGGCGAGGTGTCCTTCTTCGGCTTCTTCACCATCTTGTTGCTGCGCTGGTCACCTTTGGCCATGAGCTTCTCCTGAGTCGAGGGGTGAACTGTACAGGGCGAGCGAGGTTCGCACTGGAATCGGAATCGGTCGAGCGGGGCCAGGACACGCCGGACGATGTGCCACACTGGCACGGACCAAGCCGCCTGCCGAGACAGCGTTTTTCAGGTCGCCGGCTTGCCCATAGACCCACACCCGCGGGGAGACACCATGACCTCGATCGCCTACGAAGATGTCCTGTATCGCGTGGAGGACGGCGTGGCCGTCATCACGCTCAATCGTCCTGAAAAGCTCAATGCCTGGCGCAGTGAGACCCATCGGGATCTGAAGGCTGCCATGCATGTGGCGGCCGATGACGCCGCGGTGCGCGTGATCGTGCTGACGGGTGCCGGCCGCGGCTTTTGCGCGGGCGCCGACATGAACAACCTGCAGTCGCTGGCTGCCTCCGGCGACACCAGACACACCACCCAGGGCGACAAGCCGGTCGAGCCCTTCGATGCCGCCGCGCGCGAAGACTTCAAGCGCCAGTACTCCTGGTTCCCGTCAGTGCCGCGCCCCATCATCGCCGCGATCAACGGCCCCTGCGCGGGTCTGGGGCTGATCATGGCGCTGTATGCCGACATGCGCTTTGCGTCGGACTCGGCTGTGTTCACCACCGCCTTCTCGCGCCGCGGTCTGATCGCCGAGCACGGCATTTCCTGGCTGCTGCCGCGCCTGGTCGGCATGGCCAACGCAGCCGACCTGCTGTATTCGGCGCGCAAGTTCGACGCCACAGAGGCGCTCAGGCTTGGCATGCTCAATCGCGTCTGCCGCCCCGAAGCACTGATGCCGGAGGTGATGGACTACGCACGCATGCTGGCCACCGAGGTTTCGCCACGGTCCATGCGCGAGATGAAGCGCGAGATGTGGCAGGCGCAATTCCAGACCCTGGCGCAGGCCATCGACGACGCCAACGCCGACATGCCGGCCAGCTTCACCAGCGAGGATTTCCGTGAGGGCGTTGCCCACTTCGTCGAGCGACGCAAGCCGGCCTTCACCGGGCGCTGAGCCTCATTGCCCTGAGGCTGCGAGGCAAACGGAAGGCAGATCACCCTGCCTTCCGTGCCAACCCAAAAGGACTAATCCAATCGCACCGACTCGATTGACAGTCCAGCGACCCCTTGGAGACCATTGAACGGACACACCAGGGGGCAATGAACATGCCGAGATTTCTTGTCGTCGATGATCATCCGCTGATGAGAGGCGCGATCCTCCATCAGCTGGAACGCAGCGGACTGGGCCACGCCGAACAGGCTTGCAACTTGTCAGACGCCTTGAAGCGCCTGGCGGCCGGTCCACCGGTCGATCTCGTGCTGCTTGATCTGATCCTGCCCGACACCTCGGCGGCCGAAGGCCTCGAGACGCTCCGAGCGCATCACCCTTCGCTCAAGGTGGTCGTGACTTCCGCCCATGCCGATGCACCGCTGATCGAACGGTGTCTGCAGGCGGGCGCCCGGGGGTTTCTGCCCAAGACCGCCCCGGAGGACTACTTGCCCACCGCCGTTCGCACCGCCCTGGCGGGTGGCGTCTACCTGCCACGCGAACTGGAGCAACCGAGCCGCGCGAGCCACGGTGGCCTGTTGCGCCAGATCGGCCTGACCGATCGCCAGACGGATGTCCTGAAGCTCATGCTGCGCGGCATGCCCAACAAGCTCATCGGTCGGCACCTGCATCTGGCCGAAGGCACGGTGAAAGTGCATGTAAGCGGCGTCTTTCGGGCCCTGGGCGTTCGCAGCCGAACCCAAGCCGTCCTGGCCGCCAACCGCCTGGGGCTGCGCCTGCCGGACTGAATCCGGCATGAAGTCGACTCCGTGACGCATATCCTTGACGGTCACAGCGGGTTAGCATCGGGCAGACCGAGCCCAGCGGGTTAGGGTCGCCCCCGAAAATCCTGCTTTCCGACCAAGGCGTATTGCCATGTCCAGACTGTTCAGCCATCCCTCCGTCTACGAGTACGCCCGGGTCTGGGGATGGGTCATGGTGCGCGGTCTGGCCGCCGTGGTCTTCGGTGTGCTCGCCTTCGTTTCGCCGCAATCGACCCTGGCCCTGCTCACCCTCTTCTGGGGTGCCTGGGTCCTGACCGACGGCGTCATGGCACTCATGGCCGCCTGGCGCATGCGCAGTGGCAACCGCCCGCTGTGGCCCCTGGTCCTGGTCGGCTTGATCGGTATCGTGGCTGGCGTGGTCACCTTCCTGTGGCCGGGGCTCACCGCGCTGTCCCTGCTGATGCTGATCGCCGCGTGGTCCATCCTCATGGGCGTGCTGCAGATCGCTGCGGCCGTGCGGCTGCGACAGGTCATCGCGCACGAGTGGTGGCTGGGCCTGTCGGGCCTGATATCCGTGCTCTTCGGCGCGTTCATGATGATCGACCCGAGCGCCGGCGCGGTCGCAGTGGCCTGGATGATTGGCGCCTACGCGATCGTCTTCGGTCTGATGCTGTTGCTGCTGTCGCTGCGGCTGCGCCGCATCGCGCGCTGATTCGAAGACACCTG
>JBILSK010000198.1:0-4811 GCA_044372165.1 Burkholderiaceae bacterium
GTCCTCCTTGGGCTGAATTCCGGAAGAGTCTAACGCCTGCGGGGCGCGGGCCTGCCGCCACCGCCCGTGTATCCTTTCGCCGACTCGTACCACATTCGGATGTTTCCGGAAGGACATGACCATGACACTGCAGGAACTCAAGAGCCGCCTGTCGATTCCCGTGATCGCCTCGCCCCTGTTCATCATCTCCAATCCGGATCTGGTGATCGCCCAGTGCAAGGCCGGCATCATCGGCTCCTTCCCGGCGCTGAATGCACGCCCCGCCGAGGTGCTGGAAGAGTGGCTCATCCGGATCACCACCGAACTGGACGCCTACAACAAGGCTCATCCCGACAAGCCCGCCGCACCCTTCGCAGTCAACCAGATCGTGCACAAGTCGAACGACCGACTCGACCACGATGTGGCGATGTGCGTGAAGTACAAGGTGCCCCTGATCATCACCTCGCTGGGCGCGCGCGAAGACGTCAATCAGGCGATTCATTCCTATGGCGGCATGGTCCTGCATGACGTGATCAACCAGAAATTCGCGCACAAGGCGATCGAAAAGGGCGCCGATGGCCTGGTGCTGGTGGCCACCGGTGCGGGCGGTCATGCGGGCACGCAATCGCCCCTGGCCCTGGTGCAGGAAACCCGCCAGTGGTTCAAGGGTCCGATCGCGCTGTCAGGCTCGATCGCCTCCGGGGATGCGGTGCTGGCCGCAGAAGCGATGGGCGCAGACTTCGGTTACATCGGCTCGGCCTTCATCGCCACGACCGAAGCCAATGCGGCCGAGGCCTACAAGCAGATGATCGTCGACTCCAGCGCCAAGGACATCGTCTACTCCAACCTCTTCACCGGCGTGCACGGCAACTACCTGCGTCCGTCGATCGTGGCAGCCGGCCTGGATCCGGACAACCTGCCCGAGAGCGACCCGAGCAAGATGCAGTTCGGCTCGGGCAGCTCGGGCAAGAGCAAGGCCTGGCGCGACATCTGGGGGTGCGGCCAGGGCATCGGCGCGGTCAAGGAAGTCACCTCGGCCGGCCAGCTGGTCGCGCGTCTGGAGTCCGAGTACCACGCGGCCCGCGCCCGACTGGGCCTGGCCCAGCATGCCACGGCCTGAGGCCTGAATCCCGGGCTGACGCGGGGCTGTGCTTGCCCGCCCAGCCCGCCCTGAAGCCTTCATCGACGAGAGCGCCTCATGAACCCGATCAATCCAGCCCGCCCGCCTGTCCCTGAACTGCCGAGAAGGCGCCTGCTGGGGTCGGCCCTGGCTGCCCTGCCTGCCGCAGCAGTGCCGGGCCTGTTGCACGCCCAAGAGGCCTGGCCCTCCAAGCCGATTCGGGTCATCTGCCCCTTTCCCGCAGGCGGCGTGGTCGATCTGGTGGCGCGCGCGGTCACCGACCGGCTGGCCGTGACGCTCAAGCAACCGGTGCTGGTCGAACCCAAGCCGGGCGCCAATGGCAACATCGGCACTGAATTCGTGGCCCGCGCACCGGCCGATGGCTACACCCTGGTGGTGGCCACGCCAGCCACTGTCACCCAGCCCCTGCTCTCGAACACGGCCCGCTTCAAGACCAGCGACTTTGCAGCGGTCGGCCTGATCGGCGCACCGCCCAACGTATTCGTGGTTGCGCCCTCGGTGCCAGTGAAGACCCTGCGCGAATTCGTCGAGTACGTGCGCACGCGCCCCGGCCAGCTGGGCGTCACCAACCCGGGCGTGGGCACCTCCAATCACCTGGGCCAGGAGCTGTTCTTTTCACGCACCGGGCTCACGATGAACAACGTGCGCTATCCGGGGCAGCCGCAGATGATCCCCGACCTGGCCAGCGGCCAGGTCCAGTTTGGCGTGGTGACCGCGGCCCTGGCCCTGCCACATGTTCGCGAGGGCCGTCTGCGCGCCTTGGCGATCAGTGCACCGAAGCGCTGGTCGGAGATGCCCGATGTCCCGACCCTGGCCGAGGCTGGATTTCCTGACGCCCTCTTCCTGCCCTGGTACGGTCTGGCCGCCCCGGCTGCCACGCCCCGCCCGATCCTGCGTCGCTTGTCCGACGAGGTCCTGGCCGCGCTGGCGACCCCGGAGGTGACCGCGCGCCTGGACAAGATGGGCACGCAGATCACGCCCATGTCGGCCGAGGACTTCGACGCGCTGATGAAGAGCGAGACGGAGCGCTGGAGCCGCCTGATCCGCGAGCGCAACATCCGCGTCGAGGGCTGAGGCCCGGCGCCCGAGCTGATCCGCCTCGCGCCTGCCGTCCTGCAGGGCTCGAGACGTCTTTCCACCTGGACAGGAGACCGAACGACATGGGTGCCATCGAACAGATCGATCCGATCGACGCACTGGGCCGCTATCTGCCGCAGATGACCGAGTGGCGACGTCATATTCACGCGCACCCGGAGACCGCCTTCGAAGAGGTGGGCACAGCGGCCTACGTGGTCGAACGGCTGCGCAGTTTCGGAGTCGACAGCATCGTCGAAGGCATCGCCACGACCGGTGTCGTGGCGGCCATCCACGGACGGCTGGGCAAGAGCACCCGGGCGATCGGCCTGCGCGCCGACCTGGATGCACTCGACATGCAGGAATCGTCGGGCGTGCCCTGGGCCTCGCGACATGCCGGCAAGCACCACGCCTGCGGTCACGATGGCCACACCACCATGCTGCTGGGCGCAGCCCGGCATCTGGCCTCGACGCGGAATTTCGATGGCACCGTGTACCTGATCTTCCAGCCGGCCGAGGAAAACGAGGGCGGCGGTCGGGTCATGGTCGAGGAAGGCCTGTTCGAGCGCTTCCCGATGGAAGCCGTGTTCGGCATGCACAACATCCCAGGCATCGAGGCCGGCCGCATCGCGGTCAAGCCGGGTCCGATGATGGCGTCCTACGACATCTTCGAGATCACCCTCACCGGGCGGGGCGCGCACGGCGCCATGCCCCAGCAGAGCATCGATCCGATCACCATCGGTGCAGAACTGGTCCAGAAACTGCAGACCATCGTGAGCCGCAATCTCGACCCGCACGATCCGGCGGTGGTCTCGGTCACCAAGTTCCACTCGGGTACCGCCTGGAACATCATCCCCAACGAGGCGTTGATCGGCGGCACGGTGCGGGCCTTCAGCGAGGCGGTGCAGACGAAGATCGAACAGCGCATCCGCCAGTTGTGCGAAGGCACGGCAGCCTCGCATGGCGCGACGATTTCCGTGCGCTACGAGCGGCGCTATCCGCCGGTGGTCAATCACGTCGAACCCTCGGCGCTGTGCCTGAAGGTGGCGGAATCACTGGTCGGGGCCGACCGGGTGATCCGTGATCCGAAACCCGCGATGGGGTCCGAGGACTTCGCCTGGATGCTGCGCGCGCGCCCGGGTTGCTATGTGTGGATCGGCAACGGCACCGGCACCGAGGGCGGCTGCACCGTGCACAACCCAGGCTACGACTTCAATGACGCCATCCTGCCGATCGGCGCGGCCTACTGGGTCCGATTGACCGAGACCGCGCTCGCGGCTCAGGTTGGCGCGTAGGGTCGCACCAGCAGATCGATGATGGAGTCGCGCATGTACTGGGGCAGGTCCGGCTTGTCGGGCCGGGTCCCCAGCCCCTGGCAGGCTCCGCCGATCGCCATGTAGAACACCGCGGTCAGGCGGTGGGCCCGCTCGTCGTCATGCCCCATGGCGAGGTAGTGCGGTTTGGTCGCATCGACCCGCACCTGATCGATCTCGGCAACGCGTGCCGCCGCCGCCATGTTGCTGCGCCCCAGGGCCCGCAAGGCCAGTTCGAAGCGCATGTCGCGCACCTTGGCCGGCGTGAGCGCCAGGCCGTCATCAATCAGCACGATCAGGTCTGTCACCGGATCACCCGTGGCCGCTTCGGTCAGGACACGCATGCGCTCGGTTTCGCCGGCGCACCAGCGCTCGATCAGGACCTCGATGAGATCGGACTGGCTGCCGAAGTGCCAGTAGAAGCTGCCCCGCGTGACGCCTATCGTCTGGGCGATGGTCAGGACACGAACCGCCCCAAAGCCATTGTCGACCACGGCATTGAATGCAGCATTGATCCAGTCGTCACGGGTCAGGAAGCTGGTGTCCTGGCGACGGGAGGCCGGTCGAGCGGTGGTGGTAGTGGTCATTGCAGAAAAGAGAATGTTTTTGCGTCGGCGAATCCTACAACCAACCTGCCCAGGTCGGAAGAAAAAAACTTGTTCTGTTCCCCATTTTGAGTCCATGAGGGTGCAGATGTGACAATTCAGCCAAACTTTGGAACCAGACAGCTTTATCAAGCCTGATGAGCGCAGAAAAACGCTTGATTCGACCTCTGGAAGCGATCCATGACGATTGCGCATGGACACTCCACTGCATTGCTCATGGCTCCATGACTAAACTTTTATGGATCCATAAAGTCGAGGCTGATCGCATCAGAACGCATGGCCCCTGAGGCCGGCGGTGCCCTGCATTGCTTTCCTGCCCAGTGCGCCGGGCCAACGTCTGGCCGGATTGAGCGAAAGCGCTCGGCACGCGCGTCGCACTCAGTGGTCGAAGTGCAGCCTCAGCACCGATTGCCCGCCCTGACCCGCGGTGGTGACCACCTTGTCCGCCAGCCGCTGAATCAGCGTGCTGGACACCCGACCCAGCAGCGCCTCCAGTCTTGCGGCACTGTCCTCGTCGTCATCGAGCAGCGCCTCGACATCCAGTTCCGGCAGCGTTGACATGGCACCCAGTGCGAGCGGTGCACCGTCATGCACGAATTCGATGTCCAACCGGTATTCGTCGAATCGGCCCTGGATCGCCCGGGGCTGTCCGCGGCCGGCCGCGCCGATGGCCTCGCCGCTTCAAGCGCGGCACTGGCC
>JBILSK010000199.1:0-4806 GCA_044372165.1 Burkholderiaceae bacterium
CGCGCTGTGGTGCGGCGTCGAGCCTGCGTCGCTGATTCGAGCAACTGCCTCTTGACGACCGGCAGCCTTTCTTGTTCTGGAAGAGCGCCTGCCGGTGTCGCCCGATGATAGCGACCTTGCCGTGCGGGCAAGCCGTTCGCGCAGGTCGGCGACCGGGTCTTCGGGCACATCGAGTCGAAACGCGGCAGGTTGGCTCATGGCCTGGGGCGCAATGCGGCATAGAATCTGCCTTGACACTTTATCTTGTCACGGACTCAGGACATGGCGGCTACGAATACCGCACCCCGGGCGGCCACTCCGGCACCCCCTCTCGCCTTCCCGTTTTCAGCCATCGTGGCGCAGGACGAGATGAAGTTGGCGATCCTGATCGCCGCGGTCGACCCGTCAGTCGGCGGCGTGCTGGTGCTGGGCGATCGCGGCACTGGCAAGTCCACGTCTGTGCGCGCCCTCGCGGCGCTGCTGCCGCCGATGCAGGCGGTCGTCGGCTGCCCCTATCAATGCGACCCGAAGTCGCCGGCCGGCGCCTGTCCGGTCTGCTCGGTGAGCCGGGGTCGGCGTTCGCAGCGGGTGCCTGTGCCTGTGGTTGATCTGCCGCTGGGAGCGACCGAGGACCGGGTGGTGGGTGCACTGGATCTGGAACGCGCGCTGTCGCAGGGGATCAAGGCGTTCGAGCCGGGGTTGCTGGCGCGAGCCCATCGCGGTTTCCTGTACGTCGACGAGGTCAATCTGCTGGAAGATCATCTGGTCGACCTGCTGATCGACGTGGCGTCTTCGGGCGAGAACGTGGTCGAACGCGAAGGCCTGAGCGTGCGGCATCCCGCGCGTTTCGTGCTGGTGGGCAGCGGCAATCCGGAAGAAGGCGAGCTGCGACCCCAGCTGCTCGATCGCTTCGGCCTGTCGGTGGAGGTGAGCACGCCCCGCGAGTTGCCCGAGCGCATCGAGGTGGTCCGACGGCGGGATGCCTTTGAGCGCGATCCGCAGGGATTCACCGCGCAGTGGGCGAAGGCCGACGAGAAGATCCGGCGCAACATCGTGCGGGCGCGTGAACGGCTGGCCGCGCTGGCGGTGCCCGACAGCGTCCTGGAAGACGCCGCGCGGCTGTGCATCGCGCTGGGCACCGACGGGCTGCGCGGGGAGCTCACGCTGATGCGGGCAGCTCGCGCACTGTGCGCCCTGCAAGGCGGGACTGCGGTGGGCACAGCCCATCTGCGTCAGGTGGCCGCACCGGCCCTGCGTCATCGCCTGCGGCGCAATCCGCTGGATGACACCGGTTCTGGCGTGCGCGTGGAGCGCGCGGTGAGCGAGTTGCTGGGCCACTGAGGCCATGGTCGGGGCGAATCGTGATTCGCAGGCCGATCCCCAGTTGGCGGGCTGGATCGATGCGCTGCGCGTGGCGGCACTCATCGCCGTCGACCCGCACGGACTGGGCGGCGTGTCATTGCAGGCTGCGCATGGGCCCGTACGCGAGCAGTGGCTTGCGCATCTGCAGACCCTGCTGCCGCCGGGCACACCGATGCGACGGGTGCCTGCCCATGCGCGTGACGATCGCCTGCTGGGGGGGCTCGATCTGGCGGCCACCTTGCAGGCTGGTCGGCTGGTGTCGCAGCCCGGGTTGCTGGCGCAGGCCGATGGCGGGCTGTTGGTGGTGGCGATGGCCGAACGGCTCGAAGCCTCTGCTGCGGCCCATATCGGTTCGGCCCTGGACAGCGGCCGCATTGCGCTGGCCCGCGAGGGCCTTCAGGAGAGCTGCGCGGCGCGTGTGGGCGTGATCGCGCTGGACGAGGGTCTGCGCGAACCGGGTCAGGAGGAACGGCCGCCGGAGCGGCTGCTCGAGCGTCTTGCGCTGCACCTGGACCTCACGCCGCTCAGCGCCTCAACCGCTCAGTCGTGGCCGCCCTCACAGGAGGCGGGGCTGGCCGTGGCCCAGGCTCGTGAGCGTCTGGCCGGCGTGCAGGTCGATGATGCGATCCTGCAGGCCTTGTGCGAGGCCGCGCTGGCATTGGGGATCGACTCGATGCGGGCGCCGATTCTCGCGCTGCGCGCTGCCCGCATCGCCGCCGCCCTGGATGGCCGCACCCAGGTCGAGGCGGCCGATGCGGCGCTGGCGGCGCGACTGGTGCTGGCGCCACGCGCCACTCAGCTGCCTGCAGTCAAGCCCGAGCCTGACGAGGAGGCGCCCGATCAGGCGCCGCCGCCAGCACCCGAGGCATCAACTGACGCCTCGCCGCTCCCGCCGCCTGACGACAACGCGTCGCAACAGGCGCCTGAGCCTGGCGCCCAGAAACCCCGCGATGAGCCGCTTCCCGAGCAGGTGCTCGAGGCGGCGCGGGCGGCCATTCCGGCCGACCTGCTCGCGCGGCTGCTTCCGGGAGCGGCAACCGCTGCCGTGCGCGGTGGCGGTCGGCGCGGGGCCGAACAGGAGGGCCGGCTGCGCGGACGTCCCGCCGGCGTGAGGGCCGGCATGCCTCGCGATGGGCGGCGGCTTGCCCTGATTGACACGTTGCGGGCGGCTGCTCCCTGGCAGACGCTGCGTCGCCGCGACCGGGCCGTCTCAGCCGTTGTCCGGTCGGGCACGGCGGCCGAGTCGCCGCCTTCCCAGCGGATGGAGATCCGCGCGCCTGACCTGAGGATTGCCCGGCTGCGCGAGCGACGCGAGACGACGACGGTCTTTGCGGTCGATGCCTCGGGCTCGGCCGCCCTGCACCGCCTGGCCGAGACCAAGGGCGCGGTCGAGTTGCTGTTGGCCGAGTGCTATGTGCGCCGCGACCGGGTGGCGGTAGTCGCCTTCCGCGGCCGCGCGGCCGAGGTGCTGCTGGCACCCACGCGCTCGCTGGCGCGGGCACGGCGCAGCTTGGCCGGCCTGCCCGGGGGCGGGGGTACGCCCCTGGCGGCGGGGATCGAGGCCGCTTGCGATCTGGCGGATGCGGTCACGCGCCGGGGTGGGCACCCGGTGATCGTTCTTCTCACCGATGGCCGGGCCAATGTCAGCCGCAGCGGTGCCGGCGGGCGGACGCAAGCCGATGCCGAGGCACGCACCGTCGCCCGTCGCGTTCGACTGGCCCGACACGCGAGCTTGCTGATCGATACCTCGCCCCAACCGCAGGTGCAGGCGCGCGGACTGGCCGCCGAGATGGGGGCAGCCTATCTGGCCCTGCCGCATGCGGACGCCCAGACCCTGTCGCGGGCAGTGCAGGACGCCAGTCGTGGCGGGTCGCTGGCCAGACCCGTGCTCCCGGCAGGCACGGCCTGATCGCGGAATGAATCGACTGGTCTGGGATCGCGACGGCGTCGACTGGCCACACCGGGCACGCAGTCGCTTCGTATCGGCCGGGGGGCTGCGCTGGCATGTGCAGGTGTTCGACTGCGCGACGGTCGGGTGCCCGGACGCGGTACTGCTCCACGGCACCGGAGCGTCGACTCACTCCTGGCGAGACGTCGCACCCGCGCTGAGCAGTCAGTTCCGCGTGATCAGCCTGGATCTGCCCGGACATGGCTTCACGGACCTGCCCTCGGCTGACGCGCTGTCCTTGCCCGGGATGGGCGCGGCGGTCAGTGCGCTGCTGTCGGTGATGGGCATTTCGCCAACCCTCCTCGCGGGGCACTCGGCGGGCGCGGCGGTGGCCGCCTGGATTGCCAGCAGCGGTCGCCTTTCCGTGCCACAGCTGGTGGGCATCAACGGCGCTTGGTTGCCCTTCGGTGGACCGGCGGCGCCGTGGCTGTCGCCCGCCACCCGCTGGCTCGCCCAGAGCCCGGGCGCGGCCCGGCTGTTTTCGACCCTGGCCGCCAGCCCGCTGGTGCTGGACCGGCTGCTGGCTGGTACCGGTTCGGCCATCGATGCCGCCGGTCGCCGCGGCTATGCCACGCTGGTCGGCAGCCCGGGCCATGTCTCAGCGGCGCTGGGGATGATGGCCCGCTGGGACCTGCGCGAACTGGTCCCGACGCTTGCACGCCAGATGGCCCAATCCAGCACGCGCCTGCAGCTCATCGTCGGCAGCCGCGACCTGACGGTTGCGCCTTCCCAATCGGCTCAGCTGGCCCGCCAGGTGCCCGGTACGCGCCTGGATTGGCTGCCTGGCCTGGGCCATCTCGCCCACGAGGAGGCCCCGCAGGAGGTGGCCGCGCTGATTGCCTCGGTGACCCGATCCGGTTGACGCCTGGCTCCACACCGTCTACTGTCTGCCTGAATTGACATTGTTAACTGTAAATTTGGCCTGACACGATAGCCTGAGTGCTTCGTTTGGAGGGCGCAGGAGCGGCCATGGAGACGACCACCCGGATTGAGCGTGCACTGCACGCCGCCATCGTGCGACACGAGGTTTTCGGCGCACCGCCCAGGCTGACGGCAGCCATCCGCCATGCGGTGTTTCCAGGCGGCGCCCGCATCCGTCCCCACCTGTGCCTGGCGGTCGCCCGCGCCTGCGGCGACGACGACCCGGGGCTGGCCGATGCGACGGCGGTCTCGCTGGAGTTGCTGCACTGTGCCTCGCTGGTGCACGACGACCTGCCTTGTTTCGATGATGCCGCGACGCGCCGGGGACGCCCGTCGGTGCAAGCTGCCTTCGGTGAGCCGCTGGCCGTGCTGGCCGGCGACGCGCTGATCGTGCTGGCCTTCCAGACGCTGGCCCTGGCCGGCCAGGGGGCGCCCGCGCGACTGGCGCCGCTGATCGGTACGGTCGCTGCGGCCACGGGCATGCCACTGGGCATCGTCGCCGGCCAGGCCTGGGAGTGCGAACCGCGCGTAGTCCTGGCGGACTATCAGCGCGCCAAGACCGGTGCCCTCTTTGCCGCAGCCACCGCCGCCGGCGC
>JBILSK010000200.1:0-4805 GCA_044372165.1 Burkholderiaceae bacterium
CGTGGTCTCCAACAGCTTGTCCCGCGTCGGATGAGAGCCGACGCGAGCCGCCGACGCCTGGGGTTTGACAGTGGAGATCTTGCGAGCGCGTGCCATGGGGGCCAAGTCAGCGATACGAATAACCCGGAAGAGTACCGGAAGCGGGGCTTGAAGCGATGCGAACCTGCCTCACTGTCGTCACAATTGATGCTGCTGCAAGGCCCAGGCCACATGTCGGGCCACCAGGGCTGAGGGATCGTCGGCCCGCGATCTCAGTGCGGCGATCACCGCCGGTGTGCCTGGCGCATTGCCCAGGGCCACCGCGATGTTGCGCAACCAGCGTTCATGGCCGATGCGCCGGATGGCCGACCCCTCGAAGGTCGACTCGAATCGCTCGCGATCCCAGGCGAACAGCTCGCACAGCGAGACGCTATCGAGCTGATGTCTGACCGCGAAATCGGGCAGGCTGGCCGCCGCCGCGTACTTGTTCCAGGGACAGGCGAGCTGACAGTCGTCACAGCCGTAGATTCGATTGCCCAGCGCCCGGCGAAACTCGACGGGAATATCGCCGCTCAGTTCGATCGTGAGGTAGGAGATGCAGCGACGCGCATCGAGCCGATAGGGTGCAACGATCGCCTGGGTCGGACAGGCATCCAGGCACGCCGTGCAGCGGCCACAGTGATCGGACACCGGCGCATCACTGGGCAGCGGCAGGTCGGTGTAGAGCGTGCCGATGAAGCGCATGGACCCGCCCGCGCGCGACAGCACCAGGGTGTGCTTGCCTCGCCAACCCAGTCCTGCGCGCCGGGCCAGCTCGACCTCCATAACGGGTGCGGAATCGCAGAAGGCGCGCCAGCCGAAGGGGCCGATCGCCGCCTGCAGACGCCGGGCCAACGCAGCCAGGCGATGTCGCACCACCTTGTGATAGTCGCGGCCCAGGGCATAGCGCGAGACATAGGCGCGCTCAGGCGCGCCCAGGGTCGTCCAGGCCTGCGCGATCCAGTCGGGGTCGCCCGGTGCATAGTCCATGGCCACCATCACGGCCCGCACGGTGCCCGGCACCAGCTCGGCCGGACGCGCGCGAAGGCTGCCGTGCCGGGCCATATAATCCATCTCTCCGTGGAAGCCCTCGGCCAGCCAGCGGGCCAACCCCGGTTCGGCATCGGACAGATCAACCTCCGACACCCCCAGGCCGGCAAAGCCCAGTTCGGCAGCCCATTCGCGCAGCCGAGCCACCCAGTCGCCGGGTGGCAGCGTGGCGCTCAATCGGACCGCCTTGCCGGGCGGGTCCTGTCGCGGATCGTCCTGTTCATCCTGATCATGTCCTTGCCTCCCTACCCGTCACTGCCTGCGCGTCGCCTGCTGCGGCTGGACCTCGCCGACGAGGATGCCACACGCGATCTGGCCATGCGCCTGGCCGCGGCCCTGGCACCCGGCATGGTCGTCACGCTGTCCGGCGGACTGGGCGCGGGCAAGACGACCCTGGTTCGGCACCTGTTGCGCGCGCTGGGGCATTCAGGCCGTGTCCGCAGCCCGACCTTCACCTTGCTCGAGCCCTACGAGCTCGAGGCCTTTCCTGTCCATCATTTTGATTTCTACCGATTTTCAAACCCCGACGAATGGCGGGACGCCGGCTTTCAGGACTATTTCGGCGGCGCGGGGGTGTGCCTGGTCGAGTGGCCCGAGCTCGCCGGCCCCGAGCTGCCGCCCCCCGACCTGCACCTGCACCTGGCATTCGGGGGCGAGCGAGGGGGTGAGGACGAGGGAGAGGCAAAGAGCGAGGGCGGCACGGCGCGGCAGATCGTCCTGTCGGCCTTTTCTGACGCGGGCGAACGATGCCTGAACGCAGCCGCCGCCGCCTGCTGAGCGCGCTCGCCGGCACCCTGCTGGCGCTCGAGATACCGCTTGCACGCGCAGCGACCGTGCTGGCCGTGCGCGTGTGGCCCGCGCGGGACTACACGCGGGTCACCTTCGAGCTGGATGCACCGGTACGAGGCACCCAGTTCGCGATGACCGATCCGCCCCGACTGGTCGTCGAGCTCGAGGGCATCGAGATGGACGCGGCCATGCACCAGCTGGTCGCGAAACTGCGCGCCGACGACCCCTGGATCAGCACGGTGAGAGCCGGTCAGAACCGGCCCAATGTGGCGCGCTTCGTCTTCGATCTGCGTGCACCAGTCGATGCCCAGCTCTTCAGTGTCGCGCCGGTGGGTGACTACCGGCATCGACTGGTCCTCGACCTGTATCCGGCTACGCCACCCGATCCCCTGGCCGAGCTGATCGGACGGGACATCGGGCCGTCCGATCAACCCGCATCGAGACCCTCGGCGGCGCCCTCGGCATCGGCGTCGAAGGGGGCGTCTGCACCCCGAAGCAGCGCGACCGCCGACGATCCACTGGCCGGCCTGATCCGCGAACGCGAAGGTTCCCGGCCCCCTGCACCTGCGCCACGTTCGGCGCTGCCGCAGACGCCGGGGGTGTCACCGTCGGCCCGGCGCGAGACCCCGACGCGGCGCATCGCCACGGTCGCCATCGATGCCGGACATGGCGGCGAAGACCCTGGGGCCATCGGTCCGGCGGGCACGATGGAAAAGGATGTGGTGCTGGCGATTGCCCGTCGCCTGCGCGATGAACTGGCCAACGAACCCGGCATTCGCGTGCTGCTCACACGGGACGCCGACTACTTCGTGCCGCTGGCGACCCGCGTGGCCAAGGCACGTGCCGTGTCGGCTGACCTCTTCGTGTCGCTGCATGCCGACGCCTTCATCGAACCCCGCGCGCGCGGCTCATCGGTCTTCGTGCTGTCCGAGCGCGGCGCCTCGAGTGTCGGGGCGCGCTGGCTGGCCGGTCGCGAAAACCGGGCCGATCTGATCGGCGGGGTGAATCTTCGACGCGGCAATCGGGAGGCAGCCAGCGTGCTGCTGGACCTGTCGACCACGGCCCAGCTGCGCCACAGCCGGCAACTGGGCAAGGCCGTGCTCAATGAACTCGGTCAGGTCGGCCGGCTGCACAAGGCCTCGATCGAGGAAGCCGGCTTCGCGGTCCTGAAGGCGCCGGACATCCCATCCATCCTGGTCGAGACGGCCTTCATCAGCAACCCTGAAGAAGAGCGCAAGCTGCGCGATCCTGCCTATCAGGCACGCCTTGCCCGGGCGCTGCGCAACGGCATACGGGGCTATTTCCGGCGTCACCCGCCGGTGCGGCACGGCCAGTCGATCTGAGCCTCGCCCGACCTGGGGCAGGAGCGACCCGTGCGAAGACGCGAGCGGCTCAGGCGGTGCGGCGACGAAAGACGGTGTGGCGCAGCACCTCGAACACGGCCGGCAAGCCGGGCACGATGATCAGCGCCAGCGCCACCCAGGAGAAGTGTTCGCGCACCCAGGGCAGGTTGCCGATCAGATAGCCCAGCACCGTCAGGCTGACCACCCAGAGCACGCCGCCGACCACGTTGTACAGCGCGAACTTGCCGTAGCGCATGTCGGCCACGCCCGCCACGAAGGGCGCGAAGGTACGGATGAAAGGCAGGAAGCGCGCCACGATGATGGTCATCGCTCCATGCTCCTCGTAGAAGGCATGGGTGCGATCGAATGCGGCTCGATTGAAGAAGCGCGACTGCTCCCAGGACCAGACCCGCGGCCCGAAGTGGCGACCGATCGCAAAATTGAGCGCATCGCCCAGCACCGCCGCCGTCACCAGCGACACGATGAGCACCGGCAAGGACAGGCCACCGACGGCAGCGATCGCGCCGCACACGAACAGCAGCGAGTCGCCGGGCAGGAACGGCATCAACACCAGACCGGTCTCGATGAAGATGATCGCAAAGAGCAGCGTGTAGACCCACACGCCATAGCTCGCGACCACCGACTCGAGGTGCTTGTCCAGATGCAGGAAAACGTCGACGAACTGGCTGATATCCATGGCGCCCGGACTATACACGCGCGACACCTCGCCCTCGTGCCCCTCCCGACCGACGGGCCCTGGTGGCACTCGGCCTGCAGACAACGGCCCCGCCTATAATCCGACGGTGACCGACGACATCGACTTTGGCCCGGCCGGATCTGCCGCATCCGGCGACACGGATGCGCCTGCGCACTCGGCGATCGCCGCGCCCGTTGGGCGTGCGATCGCGGCGCTCCCCGAGACCCTGGTGAGCCAGATCGCCGCCGGCGAGGTGGTCGAACGCCCCGCCTCGGTGGTCAAGGAGCTGCTGGAAAACGCCATCGACTCGGGCGCTCGACGCATCGAGCTGCGCCTGGAAGAAGGCGGCGTCAGGCGCATTGCCGTGACCGACGATGGCTGCGGCATTGCCCGCGAGCAGCTCGAGCTCGCCCTCACCCGACATGCCACCAGCAAGATTGCCTCCCTGCAGGACCTGGAGCGAGTCGGCACCCTGGGGTTTCGCGGCGAAGCGCTGGCCGCGATCGCCTCGGTGGCGCGGGTACGCCTGACCAGCCGGGTGGCCGGCGCCGAAGCAGCCAGCGTGATTGATAGCGATGCACACGGTGCCCATCGGCTGCAACCCGCACCCGGCACGGTCGGCACCACGGTCGAGGTGCTCGACCTGTATTCGGCCACACCGGCACGACGCAAGTTTCTCAAGGCGCAGGGCACCGAGACCGCCCACTGCCTGGACACCTTCCGGCGGGTGGCCATGGCCCACCCCCGCATCGCGTTTTCCTGTCATGTCGACGGCCGCAGCGTCGAGCAGTGGCCAGCCGCCGCCTGGCAGGAGCGAGCCGGACACGCACTCGGCGAGGACGTGGCCACGCGCCCGCTGGACCAGGTCGCCGGCGTGCTGCGCCTGCAAGGACTGGCGGGGGTTCCGA
>JBILSK010000201.1:0-4798 GCA_044372165.1 Burkholderiaceae bacterium
CCGCTCGGACGGGTGGGCGGCACCAGAGGGCCGATCGGTTGCGGTCATCGCGTGCGCGTCACTCGTCGTCTTCGTCGTCATCGGCACCCAGGGCGCCCAGGGACGCCGAGAGGTTGGCCATTTCGATCGCGACGCGCGCCGCATCGGCGCCCTTTTCGCGCATCCGGACCTGCGCCTGCTCATCGGTGTCCACGGTCAGGATCGCATTGGCGATCGGGACGCCGTAGTCGAGCGACACCTGCATCACGCCCTGGGCGCTGCGATCGGAGACCACCTCGAAGTGATAGGTCTCGCCGCGCACGACCGCACCCAGCGCGATCAGGGCATCGAACTCGGCGGTATGGGCCAGTTGCCGCAGGGCCAGCGGGATCTCGAGTGCGCCGGGAACGGTGCAGATCAGGACGTCGTCGACGCTGACGCCAAGCCGGCCGAGCTCCTCGAGACAGGCTTCGCGCAGACCGACGCAGATCGGCTCGTTGAAGCGGGACTGCACGATGCCGACGCGCAGACCTTCGCCATTGAGTTCGGCGCTGAAGATTTCGATATCCATCGTGGTGTCCTCAAGGTTGGGATTCGTAGCCGGTGACCTGAAGGTCGTAACCGGTCATGCTGGGAATGCGGCGGGGCTGCGACAGGATGCGCATGCGCCCGACACCGAGTTCGCGCAGGATCTGCGCGCCGACACCGTAAGAGCGCAGGTCCATCTTGCCTTTGCCGCGCAAGCGCGCTTCCACCGGTGCCGTGCCGGCCAGGACCGAAAACTGATTGCGCAGGGCCAGCGGGTCCTGGGTGCAGTTGAGCATCAGCATCACACCGCTGCCGTGCTGGACGATCGCCTCCAGGGCCCGCGGCACCGACCACGCATGGCGGCCGCGGTCGATTTCCAGCATGTCGAGCACGGACAGGGGCTCGTGCACGCGCACCAGCACCTCGTCTTCCGCGGTGAACTGTCCGCGCACCATGGCGATGTGCGTCGAATCGCTGGGCTTGTCGCGGAACATGACCATCTCGAACTCGCCCCAGGGCGTGCGCACGCTGCGCTGACCGAGCCGCTCGACCAGACTTTCATTGGCACTGCGGTAGTGGATCAGGTCAGCGATGGTGCCGATCTTCAGGCCGTGCTCGCGCCCGAATTCGATCAGATCCGGCAGGCGCGCCATCGTGCCGTCATCCTTGAGGATCTCGCAGATCACGGAAGCCGGAGTCAGCCCAGCCAACTGGGCCAGGTCGCAGCCCGCCTCGGTGTGGCCGGCTCGCATCAGCACCCCACCGGGCCGGGCGGTCAGCGGAAAGATGTGTCCTGGCTGCACCAGATCGTCGGCCGTGGTGTCGGGCGCGACAGCCACGGCCACGGTACGAGCGCGATCGGCCGCCGAGATGCCGGTGGTCACCCCCTCGGCCGCCTCGATCGAGACCGTGAAGTTGGTCCCGTAGACCGTGCCGTTGGCCTGCACCATGGGCACCAGGTTGAGCTGCTTGCAGCGCTGCTCAGTCAGGGTCAGACAGATCAACCCGCGGCCGTATCGCGCCATGAAGTTGATCGCCTCCGGCGTCACGAAATCGGCCGCAAGGACGAGATCGCCCTCGTTTTCGCGGTCTTCCTCGTCGACCAGAATGACCATCCGGCCGGCACGCAGCTCGGCGATGATCTCCAGGGTCGAGGCAATGGCGTCGTGGTCCGTCGCCGCAGTCACGGACGGGGTGGACATAGGGCGGTCGGAGGAGGTGTCGGCAGCAGACATCGGGAGTCCGTGGGAGAGGCGTCGCGGAGCCCCGCACGCAGGCGGCCGAGTTTACCGGAAGCCGACCCCGGCCCTCCCGAAGCCGGTCTGGCCGATCGGGTCGTCTTGCGGCCGGGCAGGCTCATTCCGGAAGGCCCGCCGAACCCGCCCGGCACCCGATCGCCGCAAGGCGCTCAGGTCAGATGGGTCGCGCCAGCAGACCAGGCGCCCGGGCGCCCCGATTGGCGGGCACCGGTCGCGCTGCGTCAACCGTTCGCCGGCGGACCGCCGGAAAGCGCAGTACGCACTTGAGAGACTCGGCCGGTCAAAAGAGGCGTCCGAGTCATGTTCAAGCATGCCCCCGAATCAATTGCAGTCAACGCCGTTCAACGCAGGGCGGAGGACGCCGTGCCCGCCCCGGCGGACGACCCCTGGGACGCACCGCTCAAGCCCCCCTCCTTGCCCCTTGCCGTCCGCCTGCCGCTGATGGCGGCCGCAAGCGTGGCCTCGGGCTGCGCCGCGCTGGCCACGGTGCTGAGTCTGGCCACCCCGCAGTGGCGCCCGCATCCAGCCATCGCGATCGCGCTGGGTACGCTGGTCGGGGGTGCGCTGTGTGCCCTGGTGATTCGGGCGATGGCCCGGCGCCTCACCGATCGGCTCGATCAGGTCGTCGAGGTCCTGCAACACGCAACCTCCAGCGACTACACGATGCGCGTCGACACGCTGCCTGGCGACGACACCGCGCGCCTGGCTTACAGCGTCAATCGATTGGTGTCGAGCTCGAAGGAGCGCCATCGAAACATCCTCGAGTCGGCACTGGCCGACCCGCTCACCGGACTGCCGAACCGTACGCTGCTGACCGAACGTCTGCGCCACATGCTGGCCCTGTCCAAACGCCAGCCCACGCCCTTTGCCATCGCGGTGATCGACCTTGACCGCTTCAAGTTCGTCAACGACACCCTGGGCCATGCGGCCGGGGATTCGGTCCTGGTCGAGGTGGGTCGACGGCTGCGTCAGGTGGTCCGCGAAAGCGACACCGTGGCGCGACTGGGCGGTGACGAGTTCGTGCTGCTGTTGACCGGTGGCGAGGAAACCGTCTGCGAAGTGGCCAACCGGATCATCGAATCAATGAAGGTGCCCTTGCAGCTGGAGCAGAGCATCGACATCGGCCTGTCGATCGGGATTGCCCTGCACCCCCAGCATGGCGCCGACGACCGCACCCTGATGCGCCACGCCGACAGCGCGATGTACCGGGCCAAGCGGCGCCGTGGCGGTGTCGAGATCTTCAACGGCGAGATTCACGAGGTTCGCGGCAGCTATCTGTCGATGCTCGGCGAGTTGCGCACGGCGCTGGAATCAGGCCAGTTTGTCCTGGAATACCAGCCCAAGCTGGACGTTGCCACCAGCCTGATCGTCGCCTTCGAAGGGCTGGTGCGCTGGAAGCACCCGACTCGCGGGACAGTTCAGCCCGGCGAGTTCGTGCAATTCGCCGAGCAAAGCGGATTCATCCGAGAGCTGTCACTGTGGGTGGTCGCCGAAGGCGCAAAATTCGCCCGCGAGCTGTCCCGCCAGGGCCTGGATATCGCGATCTCGGTCAATGTCTCGGCGCAGGACATCGAGCGTCCCGAGTTTGCCGAGCGCATCGCCAGGATCGTGCGCGACACCGCGCCGCCGCCCGACCAGCTGTGCCTCGAGATCACCGAGAGCGGCCTGGTCAGTGAAACCGACATCGCCGTGGCCAACCTCAAGGCCGTGGCCAAGCTGGGCGTGCGACTCGCGGTGGACGACTTCGGCACCGGCTACGCCACGCTCAAGCAGTTGCAGAGCCTGCCCGTCCAGGAACTGAAGATCGACCGATCCTTCGTGAGTGGCATGAACGAGAACCGCGGCAGCTACACCATCGTGCGTTCGACCATCGACCTGGGCAAGCAACTCGGCCTGCGCGTGGTGGCTGAAGGCGTGGAAACGGTGGCCGAACTGCGCAGCCTGGCCGCACTCGGCTGCGATGAAATCCAGGGCTACTACGTCTCCAAGCCGATGCCGGCAAGCGAGGTGGCCAAGTTCGTTCGCAGTCGCAACGCGCTGCAGGATTCAACCCAGCACCGCTACGCCAAACTCGCCGAGACGGTCTGACGCAACCAGGACGCGGCGGGCCGTGGGCTGCAGCCTGCGGTTACGTCTGTTACACCCGCTTCGTTGCCACGACACGATGCTGTCGTGGAATATTCCGATTCTTCCAAGCTTGCATGCGCGGCTTCCCTGCTAGCACCGGGACATCGTGGCCGCACGGCACACAGAGAGAGTCGGGTGAAGTTCTTCGGTGCCGGGCGCCACGCGGCGCTTGTTCAGTCCTTGCTGCTGTTCCTGGCGCTCAATGCGCTGGTTCGCATCGGGCTGACGGTCTGGAACGGGGACTGGCAGCTGTTTCTGCCCTGGCGGATCCTGCCTGCGATGTTGATCGGCGCCGGCTTCGATGTCGCAGCGGCCGTCCATGTGCTCGCCCCCATGGCACTGGTGCTGGCGCTCTGGCCGCATCGCTCAGGCAGGGTCGGGAACCTGCTGCTGGCCGGATGGGCCCTGACCTCGCTGTGCCTGTCCCTGATGGTGGCCTTCGTCGGGGTCTCCGAATTCACCTTCTGGAACGAATTCGCCTCGCGCTTCAACTTTGTCGCGGTGGACTACCTCGTCTACACCAATGAGGTGATCGGCAACATCCGACAGTCCTACAACCTGCCCGCGCTGCTGGGCGGGGTCGGTCTGCTGGCGCTGCTGATCAGCAGACTCCATTGGCGCATGACCGCGCCGGCAGTCAGGGAGGGTGCGTCGGGCACCACGCTCAAGGGCAGGTTGGCAACCGCCCTGCTGTGGATGCTCCTGCCGGCGATAGCCTGGGCTGTGGCTGATACCCGTTTCAAGGACTTTTCGGGCAACACCCAGCTCAACGAGATCGCAGGCAATGGCTACTACGATTTCTGGCATGCCTTCCGGTCCAACGAGATGGACTACGAGCGGCACTACGAAACCCTGCCCTGGGACAAGGCCGTTGGCACGCTGGACACGGCGTTGACCGGCCGGCA
>JBILSK010000202.1:0-4778 GCA_044372165.1 Burkholderiaceae bacterium
CAGGGTGTGGACTATCGACCTCAACCCGCAGTACGAATCGGCCTGAACCTCATCCAGGGTCTGTCCGAGGCAGCCGCCCGACGCCTGCTGTCGACCCGCGAGGCCCGATGCGCCGCGGGCCGCCAGCCGGTGTTCGACGATGTCCAGGACCTGGCACGCAGCGCCCAGTTGCAACGGCAGGATGTGCAGGCACTGGCACACGCCGATGCGCTGCGAAGGCTGGCGGGCCATCGGGTGCAGGCGGCCTGGCAGACCGCGGCCATCACGCCGATGCCGGCACTGCTGGCCGAGGCGAGCGCGCATGAACCGACCCTGGAGCTGCCGGAAGCACCCGAGATCCAGGCCATCGCGGCCGACTACGCCGCCATCGGTATCCCGATGGGCCGCCACCCGATCGCCCTGCTGCGCGACGAACTGAGTCAATGCCAGGTGCAGCCTGCGGCCGTTCTGCGCACCTACCCGGATGGTCGTCTGGCCCGAGCCAGTGGGCTGGTGACCCATCGTCAGCGCCCCGAGACGGCGCGAGGGGTGGTGTTCATCACGCTCGAAGACGACACCGGCTCGATCAATGTCATCGTCTGGCCCGACCTGCTCGAGCGCTACCGCAAGGAGGTCCTCGGAGCACGCCTGATGACGGTCTACGGCATCTGGCAAACAGACAGCGCCACGGGCGGGCAGGTGATGCACCTGATCGCCCGACGCGTGGTGGATCACACCCCCTTGCTGGGTGCACTGATGGCACGCAGTCGGAACTTCCGGTAAAAGCGATCTTCATGACCGCCTATCACCCCTTCGCTGACCTGATCGACCTGGAGATCGATGAACAGAGCATCGGTCACGGCCGATGTTCGCTCGTCGTCACCGAGAAGCACCTGAATCCGCACAAGGTCGTCCACGGCGCGGTGATCTACGCCCTGGCCGATACCGGCATGGGCCTGGCCCTGTACCCGACCCTGAGCGACGGCCAGATCTGCGCGACCATCGAAATCAAGATCAACTACTTCAAGCCGGTCACCTCGGGGCCGCTGACCTGCGTGACTGAATTGATCAATCGAGGCCGCACGGTCGCCAACCTTGACTCCCGCGTCTACGTCGGCGACACCCTGGTCGCTCATGCCAACGGCAACTACGCCATCTTCGCGCCCCGCGCAGGCAAGCCGAAGTAGGTTGCCGTGAGACACAGCGAACGTCACCGCAATGAACGCACCGGCTGGCTGCGCGCGGCCGTGATGGGGGCCAACGACGGCATCGTCTCGACCGCCAGCCTGGTGGTCGGCGTAGCCGCCTCGGGTGCCTCGCACGGCGAGGTCCTGGTCGCCGGCGTGGCGGGCCTGGTTGCTGGAGCCATGTCGATGGCCGCCGGGGAATATGTCTCGGTCAGCTCGCAGGCAGACACCGAACACGCCGACCTGGAACGAGAGCGCCAGGAGCTCACCGCCAATGCCACCCTGGAACGCGATGAATTGGCCGCCATCTACCAGTCACGGGGCCTGGACGCTGATCTGGCCCGCCAGGTGGCAGAGCAACTCATGGCACACGATGCCCTCGGCGCCCATGCGCGCGACGAACTCGGCATCATCGACACCCAGCGCGCGCGGCCCGTCCAGGCTGCTGTGGCCTCGGCCGCCACCTTCGCAATCGGGGCAGCCCTGCCCTTGCTGAGCGTGCTCCCAGGTGACCCTCAGTCAGTCTCGCTGCGGGTGACCGGCACCTCGTTGGCGGTGCTGGCCATCCTGGGCACACTGGCGGCTCGGGCAGGCGGAGCACCCGTCACGCGCGGCACGACGCGAGTGGTGTTCTGGGGCGCACTGGCCATGGGCATCACCTGGGCCATCGGGCGTCTGTTCGGAGCCGTTGTCTGAGCCCAGGCGGCCAGGCGCACTGTCGTCACCGCACTGTCGTCACCGCGTTGTCGTCACCGCTCAGTCGTCACCGCTCAGTCATCACCGCTTCGCCGTCATCGGGCCGACCCAACACATCTCACGGCAATCGGCCCCCTTATCCTCACCCCGCACCCGTCAGCGCGCGATCCAGATCCGCGATCAGATCGCGCTGATCCTCTGCACCCACCGCAATGCGGATCAAGCCTTCTCCAACACCGGCCGCACGACGTGCCTCGGGGCCGACCCGACCGTGCGTCGTGCTTGCCGGATGGGTGATCGTGCTTTTCACATCGCCCAGGTTGGCCGTGATGGACAGCACCTTCACATTGTCGATCACTCGCCAGGCCTTCTGCCGCAGGCTCGCGCTGTATCGGTCCTCATCGGCGCGTCCGACTTCGAACGAGACAATCGCCCCGCCGGTCTTTTGCTGCGCCATGGCCAGCGCGTGCTGAGAATGCGACGCCAGTCCAGGGTAGTAGACCCGCATCACCTCGGGGCGCGTCTCCAGCCAACGGGCAATCGCCAGGGCGTTGGCCGACTGACGCTCCATGCGCATCGACAAGGTCTCCAAGCCCTTGAGTAGCACCCAGGCATTGAAGGCTGACAGGCTCGGTCCGGTCGTGCGAACGAAAGGCGCCAGTGTCTCCTCGACGAACTTCGCATCGCCCAGCACCGCCCCACCCAGCACGCGTCCCTGCCCGTCCAGGTACTTGGTCGCCGAATGGATCACGATGTCGGCGCCCAGATCCAGCGGACGCTGCAGTGCCGGCGAGCAAAAACAGTTGTCGATCGCCAGCTTCACCCCATGCTCGCGCGCGATCACCGACAGGGCACGCACGTCGGCCAACTGGGTCAGGGGATTGGAAGGCGTCTCGAGATAGAAGAGTCGCGTATTCGGCTTGATCGCCTTGCGCCAGGCATCGGGATCATCGATGCGCACGAAGCTCACCTCGATGCCGAAGCGCGACAGGATCCCGAACAACTGGGTGGTCGCACCAAACAGCTCGTAGGCCGCCACCACATGATCGCCTGCTCGCGTCAGGCTCATCACAGTCGCCATGATGGCGGACATGCCTGATGCGGTGGCCACGCAGCCCTGCGCACCTTCGAGTGCAGCCAGCCGGTTCTGGAAGGCCGTGACCGTAGGATTGCCCGCGCGCGAGTAGATGAACCCGGGCTCTTCGCCCATGAAACGCGCCGACGCCTGGGCCGCATTCTCGAAGACGAAGCTCGAGGTGAGGAACAGGGGCTCGTTATGTTCTAGATACTGGGTGCGCGGGATGCCTTCGCGAATCGCGAGGGTATCAAGGCCGTAAGGCTGAGGAATCGACGTCATGGCGTGTCCGGAAAAACGAAAGCCCGCCTTGCTGTCAGCAATGACGGGCTCGAGAAATGTCGGGACGGCGACTCACTCAGGCACCCGACTTAGCCGCATTTGTAGCGCGCCCGCAAGCGAGAGGAAATCGGCGCAGGCGCGCAGTGTAGCCGAATCGACTTCGCAGCGTCCATGCCCGCATCGGAGCCTGCCGCCGACACGGCCCGCACTCAGTCGGGCCGAACCTTGCTGAACTGCAGGTTCATCTGAGCCTTCGGCGCAGGCTCCTCTCCCGACGCCGCCTCGTTGCCCTGGCGCGCCTGCTCGACTCGATTCAGATACTCCGGCGAAATGTCGCCGGTGAGATAGACCCCATTGAAGCAGGACGCCTCGAAGCGGCCGAGATGCGCGCCCAGATCGCGCACCGACTGCTGCATCGATTCGATGTCCTGATACACCAGCGCATCGGCGCCGATCGAGCGCCGGATCTCATCGTCGCTGCGACCACTGGCGATCAGCTCCGAACGCGTCGGCATGTCGATACCGTAGACGTTCGGGAAGCGCACCGGCGGTGCCGCCGAGGCAAAGTAGATCTTGTTCGCACCGGCCTCGCGCGCCATCTGCACGATCTCGTGCGAGGTGGTGCCACGCACGATCGAATCATCCACCAGCAGCACGTTCTTGCCGCGAAACTCGATGCTCATCGCATTGAGCTTCTGTCGCACCGACTTTCGACGGACCGACTGCCCCGGCATGATGAAGGTGCGTCCGACATACCGGTTCTTGATGAACCCTTCGCGATAGTTCAGGTTCAGTCTGTTGGCCAGTTGCATCGCCGAGGGCCGCGAGGTGTCCGGAATCGGCATCACCACATCGATGTCACCGGCCCACAGCTCCTTGCGCACCTTCTCGGCCAGGTATTCGCCCATCTTCAGGCGCGCGTCGTAGACCGACACGCCATCGAGAACCGAATCGGGCCGGGCGAAATACACGTACTCGAAGATGCAGGGGTTGAGCGAGGGAGCAGGCGCGCATTGACGGGCATGAAAGTTCCCCTCGATGTCGATGAAGACCGCCTCGCCCGGCGCGATGTCGCGGACCATGCGAAACCCGAGGCCCTCGAGCGCCACCGACTCAGAGGCAACCAGATATTCCACGCCCTGATCGGTCTCGGCGACGCCGTAGCACAAGGGTCGGATGCCCCACGGATCCCGAAACGCAAGCACACCGAATCCGGCGATCTCGGCCACGCAGGCATAGGCGCCGCGCACCCGCTTGTGCAACTCGCCGACAGCCCGAAACAGGGTGTCTGGATCGAGACTCACCCCGACCGTGGCGGCCTGCAGTTCATTGGCCAGGACATTGAGCAGGACCTCGGAATCCGAATCGGTGTTCACATGCCGACGATCGCGGCGGAACATCTCGTCCTTGAGCTGCTCGGAGTTGGTGAGGTTGCCGTTGTGAGCAAGCGTGATGCCAAAAGGTGCATTGACGTAGAACGGTTGCGCCTCCTCGACATTGTCCGCCGACCCGGCGGTCGGATATCGCACATGGCCGATACCGGTGTTGCCCGGCAATCC
>JBILSK010000203.1:0-4771 GCA_044372165.1 Burkholderiaceae bacterium
GATGTGCGCCAGGGCCGCGCCCTCGGTGCCAATGAGCGCATCACCCGACAGCTTCACGCCGGTGAGATGCACATCGGCTGCGCGCTGGCCATCGACCGTGCGACACGGATTGAGCGAGACGCCCGGCGCCTTGGCATCAACCAGAAAGAGACTTGCGCCCTTGGCGGTCTTGGCCGACACGACCAGCTGCGTGGCCAGGGGCGCGCCCATCACGACGACCTTCTCGCCGTCGAGCACCCAGCCGGCACCGTCAGCGCGCGCGCGTGTGGTCTGCGGGTCCAGCTCATAGCGTCGGCCCGGCTCCAGGTAGGCAAAGGCAAGCTTCGCGCTGCCATCGATGACGCGCGGCAGGACCGCGGTGCGCTGCGACGTTGAGCCAGCCCGCGCAATCAGCCGGGCGGCCAGTCCGATGGTGTCGAGCAGGGGCTCGACCACCAGCGCTTCGCCGCACGCTTCCATCGCGGCCATCAGGTCGACCGCACCACCGCCAAAGCCGCCGTCGGCCTCGGGCAGGGCGATCGCGGTCAGGCCCATTTCGGCAAACGCCTGCCAGACCGCGTCACTTGCACCGCTGGCCGACTTCACGATCAGCTTGCGCTTTTCGAAGTCGTATTCATTGGCGAGGTACTTGCGCAGCGAATCTGCCAGTTGCTGCTGTTCTTCGGAGTAGTCGAAATCCATGCCGATGTCCTTGCGATCACAGGCCCAGGGTGGCCTTGGCGATGATGTTGCGCTGGATCTCGTTGGACCCGGCATAGATCGTCGTCTTGCGATAATTGAAGTAGCGCGGCGCCATGCGCGAGCGATAGGCATCGACATTGCCATCGTCCACCGCCATGAAGGGCTGCGCTTCCGGTCCGAGCGCCTGCATCATCAGCTCGGTGATCGCCTGCTGGATCTCGCTGCCCTTGAGCTTGAGCATCGACACATCGGCGCCAGGCGGCTGGCCGGTGCGGCGCATCTTGTCGAGAAAGCGCATCGCGGTGAGCTCAAGCGCCTGCAGTTCGATCTCCACTCGCGTGAGGCGATCGCGAAAACGCGGGTCCTCGATCAGCGGACGACCGTTCTTCACTTCGCCGGCGGCCAGCGTGCGCAGTGCGGCCAACTCGCGTTTGGAGGCCCCCACATTGCCCGAGCCCATGCGCTCGTGGCCAAGCAGGTACTTGGCCACCGTCCAGCCCTTGTGTTCCTCGTAGATGAGGTTTTCCACGGGCACTTTCACATCCTCGAAGAAGATCTCGTTCACTTCGTGGCCGCCATCCATGAGGATCAGCGGGCGCACGGTGATGCCGGGCGTCTTCATGTCGACCAGCAGGAAGCTGATGCCTTCCTGGCGGATGCGGGCGTTGGGGTCGGTGCGCACCAGGCAGAAGATCCAGTCACCGTAGTGGCCCAGCGTGGTCCAGATCTTCTGGCCGTTCACGACGTAGTGGTCGCCCTGGCGTTCGGCGCGGGTCTTGAGCGAGGCGAGGTCCGAACCCGAACCCGGCTCTGAGTAGCCCTGCACCCAGAAATCGTCGCCTTCGCGAATGCGCGGCAAAAAGCGGCTCTTCTGAGCGTCGGTGCCGAACTTCATCAGCACCGAGGCGCACATGTTGGGGCCGAAGTTCGGCAGGTTGGGTGCGCCCGCCAAGCCGAATTCCTCGTTGAAGATGTAGCGCTGGGTGATGTCCCAGCCGGTACCGCCCCACTCCTCGGGCCAGTGCGGCACGGCCCAGCCCTTGGCGGCGAGGATCTTGTGCCAGCGGATGAAATCGTCCTTGGACAGATGCTGATAACCCACGACCTTGTCGCGGATGTCCTTGGGCAGGTTGGTGGCCAGCCACTGTCGCACTTCATTGCGAAAGGCCAGCTCGTCCGGAGCGTAACTCAGGTCCATCAGGTGTCTCCCAAATCCTGGATGCTTGCGCGCGGCGCATGCCGCAGCCCGCGGTCAGTGTCAGTCAGCACGGTAACGCGGCACAAGCGCAGCTGCGCACACGCCGTGCCACCGTGTTCAAAGCGGAACGCTAGGCGGGCAGGTAGCGCTCGACCAGGCGCGTCCAGTAGGCCGCGCCCGAGGTGAGGATCTCGTCGTTGAAGTCATAGTGACCGTTGTGCACGAAGGCCCCGTCACCATTACCCAGTCGCAGGAAGCAGCCGGGCTTTTTCTCCAGGAAATACGCGAAGTCTTCGCTGCCGGTCACCCGCGGAAAATTCGCGATGACCCGCTCGCTGCCGACCAGCTCCTGTGCGACTTCCTGCGCGAAGGCAGTCTCCGCCTCGGTGTTCACCAGCACCGGATAGCCGCGCGTGTACTGGATGTCGACCTCACCGCCATAGCCCTCGACATGCGAGGTGACCAGCGTGCGAATGCGCTGCTCGAGTCGATCGCGCACCGCGCGATCAAACGAGCGGATGCTCAGTTGCATCGTGGCGCTCTCGGGGATCACGTTGTGCGTGTGACCGGCGTTCAGCGCCCCGATGCTCACGACTGCGGTCTGGGTGGGGTCGATGTTGCGAGCGACCACCGATTGCAAGGCCATCACCAGGCTGCCGGCGATCAGGATGGGATCGACGGTGAGATGCGGACGGGCGGCGTGGCCGCCCTTGCCGCGGATGGTGATCGTGGCGGCATCGGACGCCGACATGAAGGCACCGGTGTTGAACCCGAAGGTGCCCGCGGCCACGCCGGGGTGGTTGTGCAGGCCGAAGATCGCATCGCAGGGAAAGCGCTCGAAGAGGCCGTCCTGGATCATGCGCAGCGCGCCGCTGTCCTTGCCGGGTTCTTCGGCCGGCTGGAACACCAGCGTGACCGTTCCGTTGAAGTTGCGCGTCTTGGCCAGGTGCTGGGCGGCGCCGAGCAACATGGTCGTGTGGCCGTCATGGCCGCAGGCGTGCATCACGCCGGGCACCTGGCTTGCATAGGGCTTGCCAGTGAGCTCGGTGATGGGGAGTGCGTCCATGTCGGCGCGCAAGGCGATCGAGCGGGTGCCGCTGCCCTGGCGCATGACGCCGACCACACCGTGGCCGCCGACCTTTCGGGTGACGTCCCAGCCCCATTCCTCGAGATTCCGGGCAACCAGTGCCGCGGTCTCGACTTCTTCGTAGGACAGCTCGGGATGCTGGTGAATGTGCTGACGCGTGGAGCGCAGAAAACCTGCGGCTCCGGTCAGGTCCTTGAGCTCGCAGAAGCAGCGCAGGCGATCGTTCATTGGGGGTCTCCGTCTTCCCGTCGAAACTGAGGGCGACGGGCGTCTGCGACCTTACCACGCAGCCCGGCGCCGGAGGGCTTGAAGCCGCCGACCGGCGCCCTCATCTGCGTGAGACCCAGTATCCATGACCCCTTTGCGGGAGACATGACATGCCTTCGACCCTTCGAATCGACGTTCCGCCCCGCCTCGCGGTGCTGGTGACGCTCGCGCAGCTGCTCGAACGCTTCGAACGCAGCGGCGCATCGGTGCCCCCGGAGCAATACCGTTCCGTCGTCAGTCATCTTGCGCAGGAGCTTCAGGCGGTCGAGCACGACGACCTCTTTCGTCGCCTGCTGGATGCCTTTCCGGCCACGGCCGAGCTCCACGAGAACCTGCATTACGCCCACGCGGGACTGTGCCGATCGCCCCTGGACGCCGCAATGCAAGCGGAGTCGCTGGCGCAGGCGGCGCTCAAGCGGGCGAGTACGGCGGCCTGAGAGCGGGGCACCGAGCCACGGAGCGGGTCTCGGTGCCCGCCATGGAGCGGGCCATCGACCGAGAGGCGGTCCCCCCTACTCGGCGGTGATGCCCGCCTTCTGGATCACCTCACGCCATTTGTCGAACTCGGCGGCCATGAAGGCGCGGAACTGCTCGGGCGTGCCTGGCACGCTCTCGCAGCCCAGCGCCGCCAGGCGGGCGCCAGCAGGCCGTACCAGCCACGGCGGTCAGATGCTGCGGCGTGCCGGCGGCCCCGGGGCGCGCCTCGACGATGACCGGGATCAGCCCAGATGCTTGGCCATGAACTCGAGCGTGCGCTGGCGGGCCAGTGAGGCCGACGCGGCATCGAAGGAGCCGCGCTGATCGCAGTTGAAGCCGTGGCCTGCCGGGTAGAAGTGGCCGATCGCGCCCGGATTGTTCGCCAGGATCGCGCGCCCGGCTTCAGGCGAGGGCATGGTGTCCTGCTCGCCGAAGTGGAACATCACCGGGCAGGCGGGCTTCTCGGTGGCGAAGTTGGGAATGCCGCCGCCGTAGTAGGGCGACGAGCAGGCCAGCCCCGGCACGCGCGCGGCCGCCACCCAGGCCACGGTGCCGCCCCAGCAATAGCCAAGGATGCCGACCTTGCCGGCCGATTTCGCATGTGCCACCACCGTGGCCACATCGGTCATCGCATCCTTCATGTCCACCTTCTGCATCAGCGCGATGCCGGCCTGGATGTCGTCCTGCGTGTAGCCCGACTCGAAGCCCGGTTTCACGCGGTCAAAGAGCGCCGGCGCGATCGCCAGGTAGCCGTCGGCCGCATAGGCATCGGTGACCGCCCGGATGTGGCTGTTCACGCCGAAGATCTCGGGGATGACGATGATGGCGCCGCGCGGTGTGGCAGCAGGCTGTGCGACCCAGGCCTTGAAGGCGTGGCCGTCAGGCGAAGTGAGGGTGATGAACGAACCCATGGCGTGTCTCCTGAATTGAAATGGGGATAACGAAACCGAACCGGCGTTCAATGGCGCCGTCTGACACTACGCGACGGACCTGCACACCCGATCATCTGAATGGATCGATGATCGTGAGGCCCTCGAGTTGCTGGTCGAGGTGATAGATGA
>JBILSK010000204.1:0-4750 GCA_044372165.1 Burkholderiaceae bacterium
CTGCAGTGCAAGATCATCGACGAGTGCGTCCAGTTGCATGGTGGCTACGGCTACATGCTTGAGTATCCGGTGACTCGGGCCTGGACGGATGCTCGGGTGCAGCGCATCTACGGCGGTACGAACGAGATCATGAAGGAAGTGATCGCACGTTCGATGGGCCTGGGCGCGCGCTGATCGCGAGCGAGTGCGGTTCGACCTGCGCATGGGTCGAACCAGACGAAAAACCCGGCACATTGGCCGGGTTTTTTGTTGCAGCAGTTGATGGACCCGCTGCGCTCAGCGGATCAGCGCCTGATACACCATCTGACGCAACAGAAAGCGATACGGCAGGCGCGCCTGAGGCGACTGCATCATCAGGACCACGTACATATTCTCTTTCGGGTCGACCCAGAAGTAGGTGCCATAGGCACCGCCCCAGAAGTAGTCGCCCACCGAACCGGGCAGGGGATTGCGACCAGCATCGGTGCGCACCGCAAACCCCAGACCGAAGCCCTGGCCCATGGCGGCCGAGGGCGCGAGCGCCTCGAATCGCGCCATGTCAGCTCCGATCGGGGTGTCAGGCGGCAAGTGATTCGCGGTCATCAGCTCGATGGTCTTGCGCGAAACCAGCCGCACGCCATCGAGCTCCCCTGCGTTGAGCAGGAACTGGCAGAAGCGCGCGTAGTCGTGGGCGGTCGACACCATGCCGCCGCCGCCCGACTTGTAGGGCAGGTCGGCTGTGACCACGGGGATATCGGGAACCCGCTTCGCCGGGCCTTCTGCGTGCGGGCGCGCACCGCGAGCGGCTTGTGTCGTGGGCGCGGCAAAGCCTGTGTCGTGCATCTTCAGCGGGCTGGTGATTCGATCTGCGACGAAGCGATCAAGCGACTGTCCGCTCACCACCTCCACGATCCGACCCAGCACATCGGTCGATACGCTGTATTCCCAGGTCGTGCCAGGCGAGTAGACCAGGGGCAGCTTGGAGAGCTTGGTGATCAGCGTCGCGTTCGTGTCGTTGCGATCGCCGACCTTCGCATCGACGTAAGCCTGTTTGATCGGATTGCGGCCCGCCGCACCATAGGTCAGGCCCGAGGTGTGGCGCAGCAGATCCTGGATCGTCATCGTCTGGGCCGGGGGCTCCAGTGTCACCCCATCTTTTCCGTCCGCCCCTTTCTTGACCACGCCGAGCTTGATGTCCTTGAATTCGGGCAGATGCTTGGCAACCGGGTCGGAGACGAACAGCTTGCCTTCCTCGGCCAGCATCATGATGGCCAGCGAGGTGATCGGCTTGCTCATCGAGGCAATGCGAAAGATGGCATCCGAAGTCATCGGTGCCTGCGTCGCAGGATCGCGCAGGCCGAAGGTTTCCTGGTAGACCACCTTGCCCTGCCTGCCGATCATCAGCACCGCGCCCGGGAATTCCCCGCTGGCCGCGCCCTGGTTCATGCGAGCAGTCAGTCTGGCCAGGCGTTCGGCAGACATGCCCGCATCGGCTGGCGAGGCGGCGCGAGCCAGCGTCGCCACGGGCGGCTGGCTAGGCGTGGTGGAGCACGCTGCAAGCAACAGCGTGGCAAGCCCGAGGGTGATTCGAAGCTTCATGGTGTCTCCCGACTGTCTGGCTGGATGTCAGGGACATGATACGAGTCACCACGAGGCGGCTGCGATCACCCGGCTTTCATGCGTTCCAGTTGCTGGCGCTGCTCGCGATCCAGCGTGGCGGGATCGATGGCGCGCAGGATCTTGCGACCCGACTCCGTCTCGCCGGTATCGATCAGCACCTTCGCCAGGCCAAGACTGGAGCCACCGATTTCCCGATCACGGCTGAGCGCCTGCTTGAAGGCCTCGATGGCGCCGGTGGTGTCGCCGGCCTGGCTCAGTGCATGCCCCAGCGTATCGAGCAGGCGCGGATGCCCAGGGGCAAGCTTCAAGGCGGCGCGCGCGGCGTCCACGGCGCGCGGATCCTTCAGTTTCACCCAGGACCAGGCGAGCTCACCTGCTGCGCCGACATTTCGGGGGTCGGCCGCGAGCACCGCCTGAAGATGATTGACCGCCTCCGAAAACTGCGAGGCCTGACTGGCCATTGCAGCCGCCTGCATCCGGGCGGCGGTGCTGCCCGGGCGCAATTGAAGCCAGCGCGTCAGGTCCTGCTGTGCTGCCTTGGGATCGGCTTGCGACATCAGGTAGGTCACCTTGCGTTGCAGGGCCGGATCGATGCCACCTTGCCTCGCCACCTCATCCCACGCCTTGAGCGCGTCATCGCGTTGACCGGCTTTCGCATGCACATCGCCCAGGAGCAGGCCGCCTGCAATGCGCTGCCCGGGCAGGCCCGCCAGTGACCTCGCGGTGGCAAGCGCGTCCGCGGTCTTGCCTGCTTCCGTTTCTTGCAGGGCGAGTGCCGCGTAGGCAGCCGGGTCCTTGGGAAAGGACTTGAGTGCCGTGCGCAAGGTGAACACCGCGGCGTCCTGGCGCCCGAGCTTCGCCTGGATCCTGGCGTAGCGCACCTGAATATCAAGCGGCGCACCCGGCGCCGAGGCCAGTGGCGCAAAGCGCTGCGAGGCTTGCTGATAGTCGCCGAGTCGTTCGTAGACCGAGCCCACCAGCTTGATTACCTCGGGGTCCTTGCCGAGCACGGCTTCAGCCTGCTGCGCGAGTTCCAGGGCTGCGCGCCGATCACCCCTGTCGAATGCATCGGTGACGGCGAGCCTTCGCAACTCGGCGGACTGAGGTGCTGCCTGGATGCCGAGCTTCAATGCAGCGCTCACGGTCTCGCGCTCGGTGCCCGCCTCGCGCAGCAGTCGCACATGTTCGGCGTGCAGGCGGCCATCGCGTGATGGCAGGCGGGCGGCAAGCGAGATGCGCTTCGCATAGAGCGCCTGATCATCAGGGGTGCGACTGGAGCCTCGCAGTGCCAGCAGGGCCGGCATGTAGTCCGGCTTGCGATCAAGCGCCTGCAGGACCGTCTGACGCGCCTCGGCGTCCTGGCCCGTGGCGCCGAGTGCGCCCGCCTTCCACATCAGGGGCTCGGGCGAATCGGGCAAGCGTGACAGGCCCTGCGCAGCGATCTGCAGCACCGTCTCGTTCAGGCCGGCTGCCAGCGCCGCGCGGGCCAGAGGGCCGAGGGCGCTCGGCGTCTGGGCCGCAGCGCGCATGCCCTCCTCGATGGTGGCTTGCGCATCGATCTTGCGACTCATCTGCAGCTGCCGGCCCGCCAGGCGCGCAAGCAGCAGCGCGTCGGGGGTGGGCGTTCTGGCCGCGCGAGCCAGCATCGTGATGGCTGCCTGACGATTGCCGCGTGCCCATTCGAGATCTGCCAAGGCGGCCGAGACCTGACGGCTGTCCGGGGACAGGCTCGACGCCTTGCTCAACAGCGTTGACGCGAGGTCGATCTGGCGATCGCGCAGTGCCACTTCCGCTCGAATGCGCAAGGCCTCGATCGATCCCGGATTGGCGCCCAGTACCTTGTCCAGGCGTGCGCGTGCCGTGTCGAAATCCCCCCGCTCGATTTCGAGCTTGGCGGCAGCGATGATGGCACCGTGATGCTCGGGCAGAGCCGCCAGGACCTGCAGGATGCGGTCGTAGGCCTTGGCGGGTTGCTGGTCGTGCAGTAGCAGCAGCGCGTCGACCCAGCCGGTTCGATAATGCAACGGGGCGCGCTTGATGAGTTCGGCGCGCAGCGTGCGCGCCTCGTCGATTCGACCTCGTGCGATCTGCGCTTCGGCGAGTTCACCGGCCAGACCCGGGTGGCCTGGCAGCGATGCCCTCGCGTGGGTCAGCAACGCTGCAGCGCGGTCAAGCTTGCCGCCATTGAAGTAGAGCCGCGCCGCGGCACGTTGAACCCACCATGGGCTGCTCGTGAGGTCGAGCGCATCCAGCGATTTCATCGTCTCGGACAGGCCTCGCCTTGATGCATCGAGGGTCAGCGCAACCACCTCGACTGGCACCTGACGGCGATCGGCCTGCGCCAGCGTGTCGGCCGCTTCAGCCATTCGGCCCAAGGCCATCAGCGCCATCGCGCGCAAGGCATGGATCTGCGCGTCAGCGATTGCCTCATGGGTCGGCAAGGGGCTGGTCTCCTTGAGCAGGCGCGCGGGCGCGTTCTGGTCGAGAGTGAGGGCCGCCAGCCGCGGCACGATGAAATTGGGATCCCCGCCGAATTCGAGTGCGCGACGCAGCTGTTCCTCGGCGCCCGGCATGTCTCCCTGACGCTCGAGCACTTCCGCCCAGGTCAGCCGTACATCCAGCGACTGCGGCGCATCGCGCGCGGCATTCTTCAGGTGAATGATGGCTGCGGCGAGGTCGTTGGCGCCCAGCGCCCGCTTGCTGGCCGCAAGCGATTCCTGGTTCGATGTTCCGCAGGCCACGAGGCTCGCTGTCAAACCAGCCACACCGACGAGGCGAAGGAGGGCGGGAGTGAAAGGGCGACTGAATCGGCGATTGAGGCATCTTGCATTCACGGGCGATCACCTGTGGCACGGAACTGAGATCAACCCGCAGCCCGGTGCGACTGAACGCGAATCCGGGCTGCGACGAGCCGCTTCAGGCGCGGCGTGTGCGACGAACCGTCCCCAGGCCAAGGGCTCCCAAGGCGAGGAGCGCGAGGGACCCGGGGACCGGCACGGCACCCTCTCCAGGGTCGCCACCGGCGCCGTTGTCACCGCCGCCGCCGGCCACTGTGCCGAAGCCGTCGAGATAGACGTAGCCTGCGTGGCCGCCATACGGGCAGTCGGATGCCAGCAGTTCGAGCAGGTAGGTGTGGCCTTGGGCGACGGTC
>JBILSK010000205.1:0-4701 GCA_044372165.1 Burkholderiaceae bacterium
TGAGCGAAAGGGTCGCTTCAGTATCGGTTAGAATGCGGCGCTTCGCGGGTGTAGTTCAATGGTAGAACGGCAGCTTCCCAAGCTGCATACGTGGGTTCGATTCCCATCACCCGCTCCAGCATTCACTGTGCTGCGGCACCGCGGCCGTACTCAGTCCAGCCCCATCAGCCCGCGCACATGCAGCTCGACGCTGCGGGCCAGCGCATCCAGCGCATAGCCGCCCTCGAGCATCGACACGATCCGACCGTCGCACAGTTCCTCGGCGGCCTCCACCACTTGCCGGGTCATCCAGGCATAGTCGGCATCTGTCCAACCGAGGTGGCTCATCTCGTCTTCGCGGTGCGCATCGAAGCCGGCTGACACGAAGATCATCTGAGGCTTGAACGCTCCCAGCGCCGGCAGCCAGTGCGTGGTCACTGCATCGCGCATCGCGGTGCCGTTCGAGTAGGGCGCAAGCGGCACGTTGATCATGTTCGACCCGCGTGGCTGCTCGCCGCTGTACGGATACAGGCGCGACTGGAACGAGGACACCATCAGCACGCGCTCGTCGCCCGCAAAGATGTCCTCGCTGCCGTTGCCGTGGTGCACATCGAAGTCGATCAGCGCCACGCGCTCCAGCCCGTGCACATCCAGCGCATGTCGGATGCCCACCGCCACATTGTTGAAGAAGCAAAAGCCCATCGCGGCACCCCGCTCGGCATGATGGCCGGGCGGACGCACATTGCAGAAGGCCCGGTTGCACTCGCCGCTCAGCACCAGGTCGGTCGCCTGCACCGCGGCGCCGGCCGCATGCAGCGCGGCGGTCAGGGTGTGCGGATTCATCGCGGTGTCGGGATCGATCTGCACATGGCCGCTTTGCGGCGCACGTGCAGTGATCTCGGCCACATGCAGGGCGTCATGGGCCCGGGCGATCTGCGCGGTGCTGGCAGGCGGCGCCTCGCGGCAGTCCATCAGGTCAAGCAGGCCTCGGGAGAGCAGACGGTCGGCAATGACCGTTACCCGCTCCGGGCATTCCGGATGGCCCTCGCCCATGTCGTGGCGCAGGGAACTCGGATGAGAGAGATAGGCCGTCTTCATCTTCGCAGGGATTTCCGGACGCGTTGCAGGGGAGACCGTGCGGCAGCACGCACGGTTGGCGCTGGCATCATAGGTCCTTTCCCTGCAGAGAGCCCCCATGACGCACGGCAATCCTCCACCGACCATCCGTTCAGGCCAGGCGCAGACCGACGCCCAGGTTCCTGGACGCGCTCCCGGCCAGGCACCAGCGGACAATGGTGACCGCTTTGCCGCGATGATGGCGCGTGTCGAGGGCCTGCCACCGGCGATCACCGCCGTGGCGCATCCGTGCAGCGAAGCCGCCTTGCAGGCCGCAGTCGAAGCGCACGATCATCGCCTCATCATCCCCATCCTGGTGGGCCCGCGGGCGCGCATCCAGGCGGTGGCGGACAAGCTGGGCATCGACCTGTCGGGGTTGCGGATCGTGGACACGCCTCACAGTCATGCCTCGGCGCAGGTGGCGGTGGCCCTGGTGCGCAGCGGCGAGGCTGCGCTGCTCATGAAGGGCAGCCTGCACACCGACGAATTGCTGGGTGCAGTGGTCGATCGTGACAGCGGCCTGCGCACCGAACGTCGCCTGTCCCATGTGTTCGTGATGGATGTGCCGGCGTATCACAAGCCGCTCATGGTGACCGACGCGGCGATCAACATCTTTCCGGGCCTCGAGGAAAAGCGCGACATCTGCCAGAACGCCATCGATCTGGCTCAGGCGCTGGGCATTGCCCGGCCCAAGGTGGCCATCCTTTCTGCCGTGGAGACGATCAACCCCAAGCTGCCCTCGACCACCGATGCGGCGGCCCTGTGCAAGATGGCCGATCGCGGGCAGATCAACGGCGGGCTGCTCGATGGACCGCTGGCCATGGACAACGCCATCAGCGCAGAAGCCGCCCGGGTCAAGGGCATTCAGTCGGAGGTGGCGGGGGATCCGGACATCCTGCTCGCGCCCGACCTGGAGGCCGGCAACATCCTGGCCAAGCAGTTCACCTTCATGGGAGGTGCCGATGCCGCAGGCGTGGTGATGGGGGCTCGCGCCCCCATCATTCTCACCAGCCGGGCCGATACGGTGCGTGCTCGGCTCGCCTCCTGCGCGGTCGCCGTGCTGATGGGGGCTGCCCACCAGGCCCGCCCACCGAAGGGCGTGGCCTGATTGGGCGCATGCCGCGCCCTGGGTGCGATCAGGGCCGCGCGACGCGCCAGACGTTGCCCACGCCGTCGCCGCTGCGGTCTCCGGCCTTCTCGTCCTTGGCCCAGTAGTAGAGCGGACGGCCCTTGAAGGCCCACTGCCGTCCACCGCCGGTGCGGTCGATCAGGGTCCACGGACCCGAGGCCTTGCCGTCGAAGGTGGCCATCAGCGGCGGCCAGTTCGTGGCGCACTGGGCGTAGCAGGTGCTGGCCCCGCTGTTCGCCACGTCCTTGTCAAAGGTGTACAGCGTGCGGCCGTTTGGCCCGACCAGCACGCCATTGGCGATGCTGGCAGGCGACTCGGTGCTGTCGCTCCATTCAGGGGTGGTGGAGCAGGCGGACAGTGCCAGTGCACAGGCTGTGGCAATCAGGATGCGACGCATGAGGGAGTCTCCCAGAGAAGGTGTCGAATGGATTCGGTGGCGATACTGTATCGCGACGCGGCTGCCAGGATCATCCCATGAGCTTTCGCCATGGCACCATCCCCAGTTGCTCCACTGCTCCGGTCCGCCGGAATCCCTCTGCCATGGACCGAAGCGAGCGCTTCATTCGCATCATCCAGATCCTCCAGGTCGGCACGCCGGTTGCGACCGAGCGCTTTCTGGAGGACCTCGAAATTTCCCTGGCCACCTTCAAGCGCGACCTGCAATACATGCGGGATCGCCTCAATGCCCCGATCGAATGGGACGCCTTCGAGCGCGGCTATCGATTGAACCGCTCGGCTGAGGGGCCGCAGTTCGCGCTGCCCGGGCTGTGGCTCAATGCCTCGGAAATTCATGCGCTGCTGATGATGCAGCAGCTGCTCACCGACCTTCAGCCGGGTCTGCTCGAACCGCACGTGAGGCCGCTGCAGTCGCGTCTGCGCGCGCTGCTGGGCAGCGCCGATCACAGCGCCGACGAGGTCGAACGGCGCTTTCGGCTGGTCAGTGCCGCCCGTCGCACCCTGGCAGTGGCGCACTTCGAATCAGTGGCCAGTGCAACCCTGCGGCGACGGCGCCTGCGTCTGCAGCACTACTCCCGGCAAACCGGCGAGACCACCGAACGGATGGTGTCGCCGCAGCAGCTGCTTTTTTACCGCGACAACTGGTACGTGGTGACCTGGTGCCATCTGCGCCAGGCCATTCGAAGTTTCGCCATCGACGCCATCAGCGATGCGCAGCTGCTCGATGAGCCCGCCCATGATGTGCCGTCCGCCGAGTTGGCGGCCGTGATGGAAAGCGGTTACGGCATCTTTTCGGGCAGCACAATTCAGTGGGCCACGCTGCGCTTTGCGCCAGACCGCGCCCGTTGGGTAGCGGCCGAGACCTGGCATCCCCGGCAGCGCGGCCGCTTCGACGAGGCCGGGCACTGGGTGCTCGAGGTGCCCTACAACGATCCACGCGAGCTCATCATGGATGTGCTCAAGTTCGGCGCGGCGGTCGAGGTGCTGGCACCCGAAGCCTTGCGCAAGCAGGTGATCGACGAATTGGGCGCAGCGCGGGCGATCTACGCTCACCCCTGATTCGGCCCGTACAGATCCCGTTTTCAGACGAATTTTCGCAGGCTCACGCCATGAGCCACCAAGCCCTCAAGCTGAGCGCATGCATTCCCAAGGAGTCCTGCATGTCCTCACCGATGGTCTTGTCTGCAACGTTTGAATCGGCCTCGCTGAACCTGCTGCAGCGTGCGGCGCTGAAGTGTCGCATTGCGCTTGAGCAGGCACTGGCCCAGGCTGATGCCGCATCGGCAGCGCAGCCGCTCTCATCGCTGGTGTGGGGCGGGGCAGCCTGCTTCGAAGCGCTGGATGTTCCAGCCTATCAGCGTCGAGGCTGCCAGATTCCCGAGCTTGAGTGATCAGCGGGGCGGGCTCAGGACAGTCCGGCGGCTGCGCCCACCGCCCAGTGCGTGAGCTGATCGAGAAAGTCCGTCACGGCCCGGTTACCGGCCTGCACGGCACCGGCCGCGTTGCGCGACTCCAGGTTCACCTGGTGGTCGAATCGACGCCGCTGCACCAGAGTGTGCGTGCGCCAGTCCACCAGCTCTGCCGACACCGCCAGCTGCAGGCGGCTGGCGGTGTTCGAATCGTTGTGGGTCAGGTCTTCCAGGCGCAGGGTCAGCAGCAGATCGCCCCTCACCCCCGAAACCGATTGCACCACCGCCTTGAAGCGGCCACTGGCGGCCAATCGGTTTTCAGCCAGGGTCACCAGGCGGCGAGTCGGCCGTTCGCTCCAGTTCGCATAGGCGTAATAGCCGCGCCCGACGCCATCGCGCATGAAGACGATCCGGTCGCTGTCGAACAGCGCCTGGGTCGCTCCGCTGGCCAGCATCAGGACCAGCCCCGTGGTGGCAGGGGTGTGCAGCGATGCCGCCGTGGGCTCGGCAGGGCGTCGCTGGTCTTCGAGCACATAGAACTCGGTCCGAGGTGAGGCATTGCTGAGCGGATTGGCGCAGCCGCTGAGCGCCCCTGCCGTACCCAGCAGGGAC
>JBILSK010000206.1:0-4698 GCA_044372165.1 Burkholderiaceae bacterium
GAACCCGGCATCGGCCGTGCACAGATCGCAGGGCCAGATCAGACGAGGCACCGCCGCCTGCATCAGACTCGCCGCCTCGATGACCCACGGGTCATCGGCCAGCCCATCGCTCAGGCGCTTGACCTCTGAGGTGAGCCAGTAGCGACCATCATCATCGTGGTGTCGCACCAGCCCTTCATCGCGCAGGGTCTCGAGCAATCGTCTGACGGTGGTGCGATGAATCCCGCTGGCGCGCGCGAGTTCGGTGAGGTTGGCACTGCCGCCCGGTGACTGGTTCAAGGCCTTGAGCACAGCCAGCCCACGCGACAGGCCACGAACCCGCTTGCAGGGCACATCGGCGCGAGGGGGGCCCGTGCGCATCGTCGTCTCCTCGGGGCACTCGTCATGCGTTGCCCAATGTTCACTCTGTGCCCACAGTTTACCTCTGCACGCTCCTCGCACACAGTCGCCGGCTGGCGCGGCAACCGACTGCGCCTACCCGAGGAGAACGCAGCGTGACCGATTCGACCGGACGCTCGCAGACGAGCACACCCGCCGAGACCGCCCTTCATCCGGATGGCTGCGGATTCGACTGCGACGTCCTCATCGCAGGGGCCGGCCCGACCGGCCTCACGCTGGCGAACCATCTGGGCACGCTCGGGATTCGCACTCTGGTCATCGAGCGGCTGGGCGCGCTGATCGACTATCCGCGCGGCGTCGGCGTCGATGACGAAGCGCTGCGCAGCTTTCAGGCGGTCGGGCTGGGTGAGGCGGTGCGCCGCCATACCGTGCCCAACCAGATCATGAGGTTTGTCGATCGGCGAGGCCGGCAACTGGCCGCGATCGCCCCCACGGCCGAGCCCTTCGGCTGGCCGCGACGCAACGGCTTCATCCAGCCGCTGGTCGATCGCGAACTGGCGGCCGGACTGTCACGCTTTGCACATGTCCAGCTGTCGCTCAACACCGGACTGGCAAGCTTCGAACAGGACGTCACAGGTGTGACGGTCACGGTGGCCCCCTGTGACGATGCCGGCGAACGCAATGGACCGGCACGCACGCTGCGAACCCGTTTCCTGGTCGGCTGCGACGGGGGCCGCAGCCCGGTACGCGCGGGACTGGGTCTGTCCTTTGACGGGGTGAGCGAATCGACCCGCTGGCTGGTGATCGATCTCGCCAACGACCCGATCGGCACGCCCAACGTGACCTTCCGCCTGGATGACACCAACCCGTATGTCGAGCTTGCGTTGCCGCATGGCGTGCGCCGCTTCGAGTTCATGGTGCCCGCCGGCGCCAGCGAGGCCGATTACGAAAGCGATGCCACGGTCCATGCATTGCTGGCCCGCGTGCTGCCCGCCCACGTCCGGCCGGATGTGATCCGACGCCGGGTCTACATGCACCACGCACGCATCGCCCCGACGTTTCGAGTCGGGCGTGTGATGCTGGCCGGCGACGCGGCGCACCTGATGCCGGTGTGGCAGGGCCAGGGCTTCAACACGGGCATTCGCGACGCGACCAATCTGGGCTGGAAGCTTGCCCTGGCGGTGCGCGGCACGGCGACGGAGTCGCTGCTGGAAACCTATACCCAGGAGCGCCATGACCACGCCCGCGCCATGATCGATCTGTCTGTCCTGGTCGGAAAGATCTTCGTGCCGGCGCATCCGCTGGCCCGCACTGCACGCAATCTGCTGGGGCCGCTGATCTCCCGGGTCGGCCCGATTCGTCGCTACATTGCCGAGATGCGATTCAAGCCGATGCCCTACTTCGAGCAGGGCGTGGTGGTCCACGCCGGCAAGCCCGACCCCAGGGGGCTGGTCGGCAAGGTCTTCATCCAGCCACGCATTGCCGATGCGAGCGGTCAGGCCCAGCGACTCGATGACCTGATCGGGCTGCGCTTTGCGCTGGTCGCCTGGAGTGCACGATTCGATCGATGGATCGATGAGGGCAGCCGCGAGCTGCTCGCCCGGCTCGATACCCGGACGGTGATCGTGCGGCCGGTGTCGCAGGCACTCGATCGCGAACCGCCCGCCGACGGCGTCACCGTGACCGACATCGACGGCAGCTTCAAGCGGTGGTTCGACGAGGCACCCGGATCCATCGTGATCCTGCGGCCAGATCGCGTGGTGGCGGCGGTCTGCACGCCCTGGCAACTGGGCGACACCTTGCGTGTACTCGCCGATCGCCTGTGTCTCGCTGCGCCCCCTTCGCCTGGTAGCGCCCCCAACCGCAAGGAGAACGCATGAGCTCCGCCGTCCCGACCACTTCTGCGCTCGCGTTCCTGGGCCTCTCGCACACGCCGCTGCTGGGCCTCAACGCCTTGCCGCCCGAAGTTCAGGCCGACCTGGATTCAGCCCTGGAAGCTGCCCGAGCCCAGGTTCTCGGCTGGCGGCCGGACCGCATCGTCATGATCGGACCGGACCATTACCACGGGTTCTTCAACGAGCTGATGCCGCCCTTCTGCATCGGCACCGAGGCCGAGGCGGTCGGCGATTTCCGCACGCCGTCCGGTCCGCTGCGGGTCGATGACGACCTTGCGCTGGGCCTCGCGGAACACTTGATGAACAGCGACTTCGATGTCGCGGTATCGCGGCGCATGCGGGTCGATCACGGTTTCTCGCAGACGCTCGAGCTGATCTGGGGCGGCCTGGACACACCGCCCCTGGTACCGATCTTCATGAACGCGGTGGCCCAGCCGGGCGTGCCGCGCGTGCGCCGCTGCCGCCAGCTCGGGGAAGCGGTGGGGCGCTTTGTGCAAGGCCTTCCGGGGCGCACCTTGATGATCGGCTCGGGCGGACTGTCGCATGAGCCACCGGTTCCGACGCTCGCCCATCCTGATGCGGCCGTGCGCGAGCGAATCATCGTGCGCAGCACACCCACCGCCGAGGACAAGGCCGTGCGCATGCAGCGCGTGATGGCGGCCGGCCGTGGCATGGCCGACGGCAGCCTGCCGCTCAAGCCCCTGAACCCGGCCTGGGACGCGCGCTGGATGGATGCGCTCGAATCCGGTCGCCTCGAGGACCTCGAGCGCCTCGACGAAGCTTCGATCACTCGTGATGCCGGGCTGTCCGGCCACGAATCCAAGACCTGGCTGATCGCGCGTTCTGCCCTGCCTCGCACGGGCCTGACGCGCGCGCTGCGCTGGTATCGCGATATCCCGGCACTGATTGCCGGATTCGGCATTCTCATGATGCACACAGGAGACCACCCATGATCCCGACCCGCCGCCGCGTGAGCGCAAGCCTCGCCCTGTCCCTGGCTGCGCCCTTCGCAGTCAGCTCCGCCCATGCCCAGGAATGGCCCATCAAACCGATCCGGATCATCGTGCCCTACCCGCCGGGCGGCAATTCGGACTCGGCAGCACGCGTGCTGAGCGAGATTGTCTCGGCAAGCCTGAAACAACCCGTGCTGGTCGAGAACCGCCCCGGTGCATCGACCATCATCGGCACCGAGATGGTGGCGCGTGCTCCGGCAGACGGCTACACGCTGGGTCTGATCACCGACTCGCACGCCATCAACCAGGCCCTGGCCCAGACACCTCGCGGTGCTGAAATCCTCGGTGCCAGGGTGCCCTACGACGCCATCAAGGACTTCACGCCCGTCAGCGGTATCGCCCTGGTGCCGCTGGTGCTGGTGGTGAACCCCAAGGTGCCCGCCCGCACCATGAAGGAACTGGTCGCGTATGCCCAGTCGCACAAGGACAAGGGCACGAACTTCGGCACCATGGGAACGGGCAGTCCCTGGTTCGTGCACATGCACCAGCTCAACCGGCTGACCAATGCCAATTTCATCGACGTGCCCTACAAGGGCCTGGCACCGGCCGCCACCGACATCATCGGCGGACAGATCGACACCATGGTCATGCCGATCCACTACGCGCAGCAGCACCTGAAGGCGGGCAGGCTCATTCCGATCGCCGTGCTCGAGACCCGGCGCCACCCGCTGCTGCCGGCTGTCCCCACGCTCGCCGAAAGCGGCTATCCAGGGCTGGAGATCGCCAACTGGTTCGGACTGGTTGCTCCCGCCGGCACGCCCAGGGCGGTGGTCGATCGCCTGTCGCGCGAGTTCAACACGGCCTTGCGCAGCCAGCAGGTCAAGGACCGCTTCGAGCTCACCGGCGATCCCTACCCGGCCACACCCGATGAACTGGCCGCGCGCATCCGCCAGAACATCGAGGCCTACGGATCGGTGATCCAGGCCACCGTTCGCTGACCGAGGATCGGCCGCACCATGTCCTCTCCCTCCTCCCTCACTCACGATTTCGAAACCGACGTGCTGGTGGTCGGTACCGGCCCCACCGGGTCGGCCACGGCTCTCGCCCTGGCCGACCTGGGTGTGCGGGTGCATGCCATCTCACGCAGCAACTGGCTGGCCGACACCCCTCGCGCGCACATTACCAATCAGCGAGCAGTCGAGGTGCTGCGTGACTTTGGCATCGAGGACGATGTCCGCCGATATGCAACACCCTGGGAATGGATGGGCGACACGCTCTTCACGACCAGTCTCGCCGGTCCCGAGATCGTGCGCATGCGGACCTGGGGGACAGGCGAGGAGCGGATCGGGGACTACCTGCAGGCCAGCCCCTGCACGATGCTCGATGTGCCGCAGACCCACATGGAGCCCCTGCTGGTCAAGCACGCCGCAACACGCGGTGCGAGCTTCGCCTTCAACACCGAGTACCGCAGTCATCAACAGGATGCCGAGGGCGTGAGCACTCTGCTGCGC
>JBILSK010000006.1:0-14902 GCA_044372165.1 Burkholderiaceae bacterium
GGCGCGGAATCGGGCCGCTGGGTCGCGCTGTACCGCTGGAAGAAGGGTTATGTCGCACCGGCTCACAAGCACCTGTCGGCCGCCCACACCTACATCCTCAAGGGCAAGCTGCAGGTGCGCGACGGCGTCCTGGAGGCCGGCGACTACGACTACGAACCCAACGGCGTGCTGCACGGCGAGACCACCGCGCTGGAAGACACCGAGTACCTGTTCATCTGCGACGGCCCGGTGGTCTTCTACAACGCCGACGGGCTCGTCGCCTACAAGGGCTGGGAGGAGCTCGCGCGCCTCAAAGCCCGGCACACCGACTGAGACGATTCAGGCCGTTGCGAAGCCTTCGTAGTCGTTGGCGGCCACCTTGGCACAGGTCTCGGCATAGGGCGGAAAGCCGATCAAGGGCATGAACACCCGCGTCTTTCCGGGCACGTTGGCGCCCAGGTACCAGGAGTTGCAGGTCGGATAGAGCGTGGTGTCGGCCACCGCGTTCACATGATTCACCCAGGCTTCCTGTGCACCGGGTGTGGCCTCGATGGTCTGCAGGCCGCGGGCACGCATCCAGGCGATGCAGTCGCCGATCCAGTCCACGTGCTGCTCGATCGACACGATCATGTTGGTCAGCACGGACGGGCTGCCCGGCCCGGTGATGGTGAACAGGTTGGGGAACCCGGCCACATTCAAGCCCAGGTAGGTCCGCGGACCGGCCGCCCAGGCCTCCTGCAGCCGCTCACCCTTGCGCCCGCGGATATCGATCTTCATCAGCGTGCCGGTCATGGCATCGAAGCCGGTGGCAAACACGATGGCGTCGAATTCGTGATCCTTGCCCCCTGCGCGGACCCCCTTGGGCGTGATCGCCTCGATGCCGCCCTGGCTGATGTCGACCAGCTTCACATGGGGCAGATTGAAGGTCTGGTAGTAGTCGGTGTCCACGCAGATGCGCTTGCAACCCAGTACCTGCTCAGGCGACAGCAGCTTGGCCACCGCCGGGTCCTTGACGATCTCGCCAATGCGCTCGTGCACATACTGCTTGGCCAGATCGTTGGCGTCCTTGCTGATCATCAGGTCGTTGAAGGCCTGATTGAAGCCCAGGCCGCCACGCTCCCAGCGACGGTCGAACTCCTTGCGCAAGGTCTCGGGCGAAGACTGCAGGGCAGGCACTTCATTGCGCGGATTGACCGAGCCGAAGGCCGGCATCATCTTGCGGTTGCGTTCGCGAAAACCGGTGTAGTCGCCCTTCACCCAACCTTCGTAGTCGGTGTCGATCGGCGCATTGCGCGCGGGCACCGAATAGTTCGCGGTGCGCTGGAACACCACCAGCTCCCGGGCCTGCCTGGCGATGATCGGGATCGACTGGATCGAGGACGAGCCGGTGCCGATGATGCCAACCCGCTTGCCGGTGAAATCGACTTCATGGTGCGGCCACTCGCCGGTGTGATAACGCTCGCCGGTGAAGCTGTCCAGGCCCTCGAACTGCGGCATGTTGGTCGAGGACAGGCAGCCGGTAGCCATGATCACGAACTGCGCGGTGACCGTGTCGCCCCGGTCGGTGGTGACCGTCCAGCGCGAGGTGGCGTCATTGAAATGCGCCGCGATCACGCGGGTCTCGAACTGGATGTCGCGACGCAGATCGAAGCGGTCGGCCACATGATTGGCGTACTGCAGGATCTCGGGCTGCGGCGCGAAGCGCTCGGTCCAGCGCCACTGCTGCTGAAGCTCCTCGGAAAAGCTGTAGGAGTACTCCAGGCTTTCGATGTCGCAGCGTGCGCCAGGGTAACGGTTCCAGTACCAGGTGCCGCCCACGCCGTCGCCGGCCTCGAACACCCGGGCCGTCAGGCCCAGGGCGCGCGACTTGTGCAGCATGTACATGCCGGCGAATCCTGCGCCGACGATCACCATGTCGAAGTCTTTCATGCGGCCCGATCTCCTCGTGTGTCTGTCTGTTGTCGTGTGTACGGATCGATGCTGGCGTCAGCGGTAGGTGAGGCCTTCGTCCAGGCTCACCTGGGGCAGCTCGTCCTTCTCGGTCCAGTAGTCCTGCGTGTGACGCCAGGGTTGGCGGTCGCCCTGGCGGGGCAGCAGGTGCAGGCCGCGCATGATGTAGCCGGGATTGAAATCGTCGGTGTCGACCCAGCCCTTGTACGACATGCCCTCATCCTGCGGACGCAGCTGCGGCACCACTACCGACGCGCCTTTGGCATCCATGTGCGCGAGCAGGCGGCAGACCAGATCGCCGATCACATCCGCGCGCAAGGTCCAGCTGGCCCGGAAGTAGCCGAACACCCAGGCCATGTTGGGGATGCCGGTGAACATCATGCCGCGCCAGGAGACGGTCTTGGCGAAATCGACTGGCTTGCCGTCGACGCTGAAGGCGATGTCGCCCATCACGTTCAGATTGAAGCCGGTCGCGGTCACGATCACGTCGGCCTTCAGATGCTTGCCGGACTTCAACTGCAGGCCAGTCTCGTCGAAGGTCTCGATCTCGTCGGTGACCACCGACGCCAGTCCCTTGCGGATGCCCTGGAACAGGTCGCCGTCGGGGATGAAGGCGATGCGCTGGGTCCAGGGCTTGTAGTGCGGCCGGAAATGGCTGTCGACGTCGAAATCGGCGCCCAGGTGACTGCGCACCGCACCCAGCAGCTCCTGGGTCACCGCCTCGGGCTCGGCGATGCAGCGCTTGGTGAAGGCCTGCTGATCGAACAGGATCTTGCGACGCACGATCTCGTGGATCCACTCCTCCTTGATCTCCAGCTCGCGCAGGGTATCGGCCAGCACATTGGCGTTGCGACCGGTAATGAAGAAGGTGGGCGAGCGCTGCAGCATGGTGACGTGCTCGCAGCGCCCCGCGATCGCCGGCACCACGGTGGCCGCGGTGGCACCAGAACCGATCACCACCACCTGCTTGCCGGTGAGATCGAGATCGGCCGGCCAGGTCTGCGGATGGATGAGGCGTCCCTTGAAGCGGTCCATCCCCGGCCACTGCGGCGTGTAGCCCTCGGAATGCCGGTAGTAGCCCTGACACATCCACAGGAAACGGGTCTCGATCGCGAGCTGCTCGCCCGTGTCGCGGCGCTTGACCTGCAGGGTCCAGACCTTGTCCTGGCTGGACCAGGAGGCCGATATGATCTGATGACCGTAACGGATGTGACGACCGATGTCGTTTTCCTCGATCACCTCGGCCATGTACTCGCGAATCTTTTCGGCGGTGGCGATCGGGGCGCCAGTCCAGGGCTTGAAACGGTAGCCGAAGGTATAGAGGTCGCTGTCCGAGCGGATGCCGGGATACTTGTGGGTCAGCCAGGTGCCGCCGAAGCTCTCCTGAGTCTCCAGGATGACGAAGCGGGTCCCGGGCCGCTGCGTCTGCAGGTGATAGGCCCCCCCGATGCCGGAGATGCCGGCACCGACGATGAGCACGTCGAATCGTTCGATGGTCTCCGGCCGGGTGGAGGCCCGCGAAGGGGCCACGGTTGCTGCGTCTGCTGCCATCGGTGTCTGCACTCCCTGAATCTGTTCTTCGATGTTGCCCAGCAGTTTACCGTCTCGCGCACGCCGATCAGGGTGACTCGACAAGGTACTGCCCGGCGCCCGTACACTTGTCGCCATGCTGTCACCCTCGCTGCGCCTGCCGTTCGCTGCCTTGCTTTGTGTCATGGCGGCCGCATTTTTCTTCGAGCCGCTCTCGCCGCCCGCCGGTGCGCGACCGCTCAGCGAAATCGAGCTCGGTAAACTGGCCTTCGAAGATCCCATCCTGTCGGCCTCGGGTGTCCAATCCTGCGCCAGCTGCCATGCACCGTCGCATGGCCACGCGGCGCCCAATGCCTTGCCGGTGCAGCCCGGTGGCGCGGCCATGGATCGCCAGGGGATGCGAACCTCGCAGCCCCTGCGCTACCTGGCCTTCAATGGCCGCTTCCATTTCGATACGGACGGCACGCCCACCGGCGGCTTCTTCTGGGACGGACGGGCCGATTCCCTGGCCGCCCAGGCCGAGGGCCCGCTGCTGGGCGAGCGCGAAATGGCCAACCCGGACAAGGCCGGCGTGGTCGCCCGGATCGCTCAGGCCCGCTGGGCGGCGGACTTTCGTCGCCTGTATGGTGCGGACATCCTGAAGGACCCCGAACGCGCTGTTGCGGCGCTGACCCGCGCGCTGGGTCGCTTTCAGGCCGAAGACCTCGCCTTCAACGGCTTCAGCAGCAAGTACGACGCGGTGCTGCGCGGCCAGGCGCAGCTCGACGCCCCCGAGGCACGAGGCCTCGCGCTCTTCAACGATGCGGCCAAGGGCAACTGCGCCGAATGCCATCCGTCACAGCGGCGCGACGACGGCGGCCACCCGCTGTTCACCGACTTCACCTACGACACCCTGGGGGTGCCGCGCAACCCGGCGATTGCAGCCAATGCCGACCCGGCCTACATCGACCTGGGCCTGTGCGACCGCCCCGATCTCAAGACGCGCACCGACCTGTGCGGCGCCTTCAAGGTGCCCTCCCTGCGCAACGTCGCGCTGCGGCAGGCCTACTTCCACAATGGCCACTTCACCTCGCTCGAAGACGTGGTCCGCTTCTATGTCCAGCGCGACACCCATCCGCACAAGTGGTACCCGCCGGGTGCGGACGGCAAGCCGAAGACATTCGACGACCTGCCAGCCCGCTTTCACGACAACGTGAATCGCGAAGCGCCCTATGACCGCACGCCAGGCCAGGCGCCGGCGCTCGATGAGCGCGAGATCCAGGACGTGGTCGCCTTCCTGAAGACGCTCACCGACGGCTGGTCGGCACGCTGACTCGCCGCACCGGCAAGACCGAAGCCGCCCGGACCGGTCAGCGCCTCGCGCGCCGCTTCATCCGAGGAAGGTGTCCAGCAGAGTGGCCAGTTCGACCGGGCACTGCAGGTTGGGGCAATGCCCGACGCCATGCCAGACCTGCAGCCCGGTGCCCCGGGGATACATCGCCCAGCTGGCCAGCATGTTGTCCAGTGGAATGACCGCGTCCTGGTCGCCGGCGATCAGCAGCACCGGCATCGGCAAGGCACCCACCTTTTCGCCCAGGCGCAGCTGCAGCATGGAGCGCATCGACCCCCGCAGCCTGCGTTCGGGTGCGGCGGCCACATCGCGCAGCATCTGCGCATAGGCCTGCGGTTCACCGCCATCGCCGCGGCCGTCCAGGCCATGCGTCACATCGCCCTGCTCGATGCGCGCACGGCGATCGGCCATGCGTTGATCGAGCAGGGCATCGATCTCGGCATCGCTCATCGGTGCGCCATTCGGGCTCGCCGGATCCAGCAGCACCAACTTGCTCACGCGGCTCGGGTGATCCACCGCGAACTGCGCGACCGTGGCGCCGCCCATCGAGTGGCCCACCAGATGAAAGCGCTCGATGCCCAGCCTCGTGGTCAGTTCGGCCACATCGGCGGCAAATTTCTGCACAGTGAAGTCGCGCTCTTCGGGCGGTGCGTCGGAGGCCCCGGCGCCGCGGTTGTTGATGGCGATGGTGCGCCACCGATCGGCCGGCAGGCGCCTCTGGACACCAGCCCAGATGCTCGCCGACGACTGGAATCCATGGACCAGCACGATGGTCTGCGAGCCGTGCCCGGACTCGAAATATTCGAGGTTCACTTCGCTCAGACGGACAACGGGCATTTCACCTCCTGGAGTGTCGAACACGCCGCCACGCACGCAGCGTCGGGGCAAACAGCGGGGCACGCAGCGGGAACACGACCGCCGCCATGCGGGTGGCAAAGGCGCCGGCCACGGTCACTGCGATGCCCGTCACGAAGTGATCGGGGTCCAGTGCCGGCGTGGCCCAGACGAAATACAGGGCGAAGAGCAGCCCCCAGATCAGCGGCACTTCCGCATAGAAGTCGCCCTTCAAGCTGGCAATCTGGCCGGCCTGGCGAACCATGTCCCGCATCAAGCCGCCGCCGGCCGCAGTCAGCATCGCCAGCAGCGGCCCCCAGAGCCAGATCGGCTCGGTGCGCGTGGCCACCGCCACCGCCACCCCGGTGACGGTGAAGGCGGCCAGCCCCACCGCATCGGACACCTCGTACAAGTTTCGGACCACCCAGTGCCGGGCCAGCCGATCCGGTGCACGCCTCATCCAGCCGCGCCGGCGCATCGCCACCGCGCCGTGCACCACGAGAAAGCCGGCCACCACCGTGGCCACCACCAGACCCAGATAGAGCGGATAGGCGACCACCGCCAGGGGCGTGCGCCCGACCAGCAGATCACGCACCGCACCGCCCGCCACCGCGGGCAGCGCCGACAACAGCAAGGCGCCAACGAAGGTGTAGCGCTCGCGAATTGCAATCAGCACGCCCGACAAGGCAAAGGCCACAGTGCCAATCACTTCCAGCACCACGAACCAGCGCCGATCCAGGGTCTGGGCGAGCAGCAGCGGATTGACGAAATTCGCCAGGATGCGCGTGGACTCGCCTCGCTCGCGCAGCGATTCGATCGCATCATCGAAGCGACGCACGGTGGCCTCGTCGACCGTGGCCTTGCTGAACATGAAGTGGATGTCGACCGACATCTGCAGCGGATGCTCCTCGATGCGCTCGCGCCATCCCCCGCGCCAGGCCGTGGTCGCCGCGACCAGTCGATCGGCCAGCAGACCGTCTATCCCGCCGTCGGCCAGGTTGCGGAAATTCTCGTAATCGTTTTCGACCAGCACGACCTGTGCGGCATGTGCTGGATCGCGCAACCAGTCATTGACCAGCGGGTCGGCGAACATGAAACCCGACACCACCCCGACCCGAAAGCCGCTGGCCTCGAAACTGCGCAGCATGCTGGCGACATCCGTGAAGGGGTAGCGCTGCGAATTTCCGCGCGGCAGCACCAGCACGTTGGTCTCGCGACGATAGGGCACCGAGAAGTGCGCGAAGGCCTCGCGCTCGGGCGTACGCGTGGCGCCGGCGGCCACATCCGCCTCACCCGACTCGATCTGGGCCAGGTGCTGTGCCCAGGCCCGATAGGTGAAGCCGACCGACCGGCCGGCCTCGCGGGCCACCGCTCTCAGCAGTTCGACATCCAGCCCGGTGAGGGTCGACTCACCGCGACGCCGCTCATTGAACTGATACGGATCCCACAGATACCATCCGCCGCGCAGTTCGGGCAGGGTCCCCGCGGGCCCACCCGGTGGTGCATCGGGGGTCGCGGCCTGCGCGCACAGGCTCGCCCCGACCAGCATCAGCCAGACCAGCAGCAGTCGAAGCCATCCAGCGCAGGTCCGCACGCGCAGACTCAGCCCGGCAACCGCATGCCGGCCAGCCGGCCTCCGATCAGGGCCTCGGCCTCGCTCACGATGCGCGACACCAGTTCGGCGCAGGTCGGAATGTCATGGATCAGACCCTGCACCATGCCGGCCGACCAGATGCCGTGCTCGGGATCGCCCAGCTCGTAGACGCCGCGGCCACGCTGACCGCCCACCAGATGGCGCAGGTCATCGATGGTTGCCCCGCCCTTGGATTCGATGGCAACCACCTCGCGGCTGACCGCATTGCTCGCCACGCGTGACGTGTTGCGCAGGGTACGCAGGATGAGCTCGGTCGAGCGCTCGTCGTTGTCGACGATCTGCTGCTTGACGCGCGGATGAATCGGACTTTCCACGGTGCACATGAAACGCGTGCCCATGTTGATGCCTTCGGCTCCCAGCGCCAGCGCCGCCACCAGGCCGCGTGCGTCGCCAAAGCCGCCCGACGCGATCATCGGCACCGTGACCTTGTCGGCTGCAGCCGGAATCAGGATCAGGCCAGGAATGTCGTCCTCGCCGGGATGGCCGGCGCATTCGAAGCCGTCGATCGAGATCGCGTCGGCACCGATCGCCTCGGCCTTCACCGCGTGGCGTACCGCGGTGCACTTGTGGATCACCTTCACGCCGTGCTTCTTGAGTTCGGTGATGTGCTCCTGCGGATTGTTCCCGGCGGTCTCGACGATGCGCACCCCCGACTCCACGATCGCCTGTCGATACTCGGCATAGGGCGGTGGCTTGAGCGCGGGCAGGATGGTGAGATTCACCCCGAACGGCTTGTCGGTCATCTCGCGACAGCGGGCAATCTCCTTGCGCAGATCCTCGGGCGTGGGCTGCGTGAGCGCAGTGATGAAGCCGAGCGCGCCAGCGTTGGCCACGGCGGCGACCAGCTCGGCGCGGCCCACCCACTGCATGCCGCCCTGGACGATCGGATGCTGGATGCCGAACAGTTCGGTGAAACGGGTCTTCAACATGAAACTCTCCTGATCGAATCGTGAAGGGTGGTTCTGAGCACCGACGACTCAGGCCGGATGCGCCGCCAGGTGCTCCAGCAGCAGCTCGTTGATGCGCTGGGGCTGCTGGTCGGTCGAGAAGTGCCCGACGCCGGGCAGCGTCACGAACCGGTACGGACCGCTCACGAAATCGGCCGTGCCCTGCGCGGCCAGCGGCGTGACCGTGTAGTCGTCATCGCCCCAGACATACAGGGTCGGAACCGTGATCACGCCAAGCTTGACCCGCAGCTCGCGCTGCGCGCGATACCAGGCGAGCGCCGCCTCGATTGCATCGGGATGCCCCAGCACCGAGACATAGAGGTCCACCACATCGGGGGCGACGCCTGCATCGGTGAGGCGGGCCCGCAGGCGCCGTGCGCCGTCTTCCAGCAGCATCGGTCCGGTCTTGGGGTCCTGGAACACACGATGGTGGCGCGAGCGATGCTTCTGCTCGCCGTCGGGCGCCTCGAGCGCGCGCAGAAAGGCCGAGGGGTGCGGGCGCGACAGCACGGCCAGCGAGGCCAGCCGCTGTGGGTGGCGGTCGGCCACCCCCCAGGACACCTGCCCGCCCCAGTCATGGCCGACCAGGTGAAAGCGGCGATCCGCCCCACCGCACGCCTCGACCAGGTCGATGGCGTCCTGCACCAGGTGGTCATAGTGATAGGCGCCGAGATCCGAGGGATCAGGTCGGGCCCCCGGTGAGTAGCCCCGCTGGTCGGGCGCCAGCACGCGATAGCCTGCCGCCGCCAGCACCGGCACCTGCTCACGCCAGGCATGACGCGATTGCGGGTAGCCGTGAAGCATCAGCACGAGAGGGCCGGCCTCGGGACCTTCGAGCCAGGCATCGAAGACCAGGCCAGTTCGGGTGGTGACCCGACGCAAGGGCAGTGCGGCAGTCATGGTCGCCCGTCTCAGGCCAGTGTCAGCGTGCCGAAATCGAGCACTGGCGCGCCGCCCTCGCCCAGCGTGCGAAAGCGGATCGTGCCGGCTTCCTTCCAGGCCTGCACGGTGAGCGTGTCGCCCGGCATCACCGGCTTGGTGAAGCGTGCCGACATGCCCTTGACCTTGCGCGGATCGCCGTCGCACAGCAGCTGGATCAGCAGCCGGCTGGTGATGCCGTAGGTGCACATGCCATGCAGGATGGGCTTGGCAAAGCCGCCGCGCCGGGCGAACTCCGGATCGCTGTGCAGGGGATTGCGGTCACCGCTCAGGCGATACAGCAGGGCCTGATCGGGGCGCGTCGGGCAGACCGCCTGGGCATCGGGTGCACGCGTGGGGACCGCGGCCGGACTCGCCGGCCCCTTGTCACCGCCCCAGCCGCCCTCGCCCCGGATGAAAACCGCCGAGTGGGTCGACACCAGCAGCTCGCCGGTCGCCGCATCGGCCACATCGGCGGTGGTGGTCACCAGTGCGCCCGATCCCTTGTCGAAGATGCCGGTGATCTTGCCGGTGATGCGTGCGGTGCCTTGCAGGGGCAGCGGCTTGTGCAGGGTGAAGCCCTGCTCGGCATGCACCAGCTTGGTCCGATCGATCGCGCCCAGGTCAGGGCGTGCCGTCGAGCGCTGCGTGAGCACCACCGCATAGGCGGGCAGCATCACCAGTTCGTGGCCGTCCGAGTTCTCGGTGGTGAGGTTGAGTTCCTTGAAGGGATCGGCCTGGCCGGCGCCCACCCCCAGGGCATAGAGCATCGCGTCGCGCGAATCCCAGCTGACATCCGACGGGCCGGCGGTGCGGCCCACTGCGTTTCTGTCGAGTCCCATGGCAATTTCCTTCTTCGAATGAGTGGTAACAGGTGTGACGATTTCAGGTGGCCCGGCCGGGAGAGGACCGAGAGCTCACCAGCGCCGTGCGTTGGGTTCGACCAGCGCCGAATAGACCAGGGTGCGCAATTCGCGGCGCACCGGGTAGGTGCTGGAGCCCAGCAACTGGGTCATGAACACCACCGCGATCTCCTCGACCGGGTCGATCCAGAAGGCGGTCGATGCGGCACCGCCCCAGTAGTACTCGCCGACACTGGAGGGCATCAACGTGCGCGCCGGGTCGAAGACCACCGCAAACCCGAGCCCGAAACCGACGCCGGCATTGGTCGACTCGGAAAACAGCGAGCGCGACAACGCGGTCAGGTCCTGGCCGCCCGGCAGGTGGTTGGCCGTCATCAGGCGCAGCGTCGAGGGCGACACCAGACGATGGCCCTCGAACTCGCCGCCGTCGAGCAGCATGCGGCAAAAGCGCATGTAGTCATCGGCGGTCGAAACCAGGCCGCCTCCGCCCGAATGGAAGGTCGGCGGGGTGAGGAAGGGGCTGGTCTGCGGGTCGTCCAGCAGGTTCATGCCACCGCCAGCGGTAGGCAGATAACACGCGGTGAAGCGAGCCTTCTGATCGTCGCGAACAATGAACGAGGTCTCCTTCATGCCCAGCGGCTCGAAGACCCGCTCGCGGAGCACATCCTGGAAAGGCTTGCCGGTGATGCGCTGAATCAGCACACCCAGCACGTCGGTCGACACCGAGTAGTTCCAGGCCTCGCCCGGCGAAAATTCCAGCGGCAGTCGGGCCAGCTCCTCGACGAAGCGATCGACGTCCAGCGACCGATCGCGGTCGGCCACCTTCAGGCTGCGATAGGCCGCATCGACATTGGTGCGCATCTGGAACCCGTAGGTCAGCCCCGAGGTATGACGCAGCAGGTCGACCATCTGCATGGGTCGCGCACAGGGCGTGGTCGCCCAGGGGCCCATGCCGCCGGCGTACACCGCGAGCTGCTTCCATTCGGGAATGAAGCGGGTGACCGGATCGTCGAGCGCCACCTTGCCCTCCTCGACCAGCATCATGAACACCAGGCTGGTGATCGGCTTGGTCATCGAGTAGATGCGATAGACCGCATCGCGGGTCAAGGACGTGCCCCGCTCACGGTCCGCCTGCCCGATGACCGCCTCGTGCACCAGCTTGCCCCGGCGCAGCACCTGCACCTGGGCACACGGCAGCTTGCCCGGCTCCACGTACTTCTCGGCGAGGAAGCGATCGATGCGGGCAAGCCGCTCCTTGGAAAAGCCCTGGACGGTGGACGACATGTGCGTGCGTTCCTGGTGAGACGGTGTGTCGGGGAAAGAAAGGCTCAGATTCCAGCCGCCATGCCGTCGCCGGCCGGATCGGCGCCGCCATCGAGTCGGCCGTCGACCCGGCGAATCGCATGAACCAGCGGCAGCATGTGGCTGTACGGATGGCGCATCACGCGATAGCCGCGGGCCTCCAGGGCCCGCTGTGTCGAATGCAGGACACGGTTGTTGATCTCGATGGTGTCGGAGGTGGCGCAAAAGCGCGGCGCCATCACCGCTTCCTGCGCGGTCATGCCGAAATCGATCGCATTGAGGATGGCCTGCAGGTTGCCCATGGTGATGGTCGTGCCGCCCGGCGATCCCACCGCGAAGAACAGCTCCTCGCCCTTGAAGACCAGCGTGGGCGACAGCGCGGAAAAGCGTGCCTTGCCCGGCGCCAGCGATCCGGCGCGCCCGGGACGCGGGTCGAACACCATCATCGCGTTGTTGTACATGAAGCCCAGGCCTTCGGTGACCACACCGGAACTCGAGCCCAGCGAATGGGTGAGCGACACGCAGGCACCCGTTGCATCGGCCACGCACACATGGGTGGTGTCCTTGCTCTCGGGTCCGCCCGAGTTCATGCGCGGCACGGCGGTCTTTTCGCCGCTGCGGATGCGCTGCGCCATGCGCGCGGCATAGTCCGGGGACATCAGCTCGACCATCGGGATGTCGACGAAGCGCGGGTCGCCCATGCGCGCATCCTTGTCGACGGTTGCGATCTTCATCGCCTCGCTCACCGTCGCAATGTACTCGGGCGAGTTGTGGCCCATCGCGGCCAGATCGAAGTGCTCGAGGATGTTGAGCATCAGCACGATCATCAAGCCCCCGCCAGGCGGCGGATTGGTCGCGACCCGATAGCCGCGGTAACTCGTCCACAGTGGCAGGCTGGACTCGGTGTGACACTGCTCCAGATCGGCCAGCGACAGCAGGCCGCCGTGTGCGCGCATGTCGGCGTCGATGCGGTGCGCAATCTCGCCGTGATAGAAGTCGTCGACCCCCTGGTCGGCGATGCGACGCATCGTGCGCCCCATGTCCGGGTTGCGCAGCAGCTCGCCCACCTTCCTGATCGAGCCATCGGGCTTGAGGTAGATCTTCGCGGTCGCCGGGTGATCGCGCAGCACCCGAGCCCGTTCGATGCGCCCGGCCATCGGCGGCTGCATCCAGAAGCTGTGCACATGCGGGCGCACCGGAAAGCCGTCCTCGCACCAGGCGATCGCCGGAGTGATCACGTCGGCCAGACGCCGGGTGCCGAAGCGCTTGAGCGCTTCATCGAAAGCCTTGATCGACAGCGGCGTGGTCATCGACTGATAGCCGATCTCGTTGACCTCGCCCTTGAGCACGAAGCCGAAGCCGTCATCGCATTCGCCGACGATCAGCTTCTCCCACATGTCCGGCCGCGTGGCGAGTGGCGCACGACCATGGAAGTCGATCAAGGTGTGAACACCTTGCGCAGGCAGGTGAATGTGCATGGAGCCAAAGCCCGCCAGCCCGCACATCTGCGGATCGACCGCTGCCTGCACCAGCGCCGCGGCCACCGCGGCATCGACCACATTGCCGCCTGCAGCCAGCACGTCGAGGCCGGCCTCGACGGCCTCCGGCTGAGCAGCGCTCACCATCGCACGGGCGGCCATGGATCAGACCTCCAGGCGGAAGGCGTCGCCGTCCTTCTTGATGTGACCTGCGGTGGGGCCGGCGAAATGGGTGCCGATCACCAGGGTCGAGGTATCGGCCAGACGCCCGAACACCTCCTTGCGGGTTCGGGTGGATTGCTCGGAGTCGTAGTCGACAGTGGCCGCCCAGGCCGGCATCGCCATCTGGCAGGGATGGTGGACGAAGTCGCCGGTGATGAGCGCATCACGCCCGCCCGAGGTGATCGCCACGCTGCAGTGGCCCGGCGTGTGGCCCACGGTGGGCACCAGTTTCACCTCATCGCAGATGCGATGGTCGGTGTCGACCAGATCGACCAGTCCGGCCTCGAACACGGGCCTCACCGAATCCTCGAAGATCGCGACCTCCTCGGGCTTTTCACGTCGCGATTGCCAGTACTCGAATTCGGTGCGGGCCATCAGGTAGCGGGCATTGGGGAAGGTCGGCACCCACTTGCCATCGACCAGCATGGTGTTCCAGCCGACATGATCGACGTGCAGATGGGTGCACATCACGATGTCGATGGATTCGCGCGGAAAGCCAGCCGCGGCGAGGTCGCGCAGGAACGGGCCCTGCAGGTTGTTCCAGCCCGGCACGCCGCGGCCCTGCTTGTCGTTGCCCAGGCAGGTGTCGACGATGATGCGCTTCGTGGGGGTCTGCACCACCAGCGCATGCACGCTCATCTTCAGGCGCCCTTCTTCGTCCATGAAGTGCGGAAACATCCACCGGAATCCCTGGCAGACCTCCTTGGTCGCCTGCGGCAGCAGGAATTTCGAGCCGCCGACCGCCTCGAGTTCGACGATCTTGGTGACGGTCACATCGCCGATGCGCCACGATTGCATGAAGGTCTCCCTGTGGGTGTGTGATGGACGAAGCCCGAAAACCGTAACACAGTCGGGTGCCACCAGCGGGCCCGGCAGGCAGAATACGGATCAGGTCCGGTGGCATGCGCCGCACGGGCGACGCGCCTGGCCACACACCACACGACACACAGGGAGACCGACATGAGACTGAACGCACCGCGCATCGCGCCCGTGCCCGAAGACCAGTGGACCGCCGAGCAAAAGGAGCTCGCCGCCCCGATGAACGAACGCGGCAAGATGTTCAACATCTTTCGCACCCTGCTGGCGCACCCGGACGCCATGCGCGGCTTTCTGAGCTACGGCAACTACATCCTGAGCAAGCGCAACACCTTGCCGGCCCGCGAGCGTGAAATCGTCATCCTGCGCACCGGCTATCTGTGCCGCTCGGGCTACGAGTGGGCCCAGCACGTGGAAATCGGCAAGCGCGCCGGGCTGACCGATGCCGAGATCACTGGCCTCAAGCAGGGCGCCGAAGCCGCCGCCTGGAAGACCGATGCCGACCGCGCGCTGATCCGCGCCACCGATGAGCTCTTTGACGACAAGTTCGTGAGCGATGCCACCTGGAAGGCGCTGACCACCCACTTCTCGCAAAAGCAGTGTGTCGACCTGGTGTTCACTGCCGGCCAGTACACGCAGGTGTCGATGGCCTTGAACACCTTCGGTGTGCAACTTGACGGCTTTCTCAAGGCCGACCCCGACCTCGAGAAGAAGTGAGCAGGCGGTGCTGCGCGCTCAGGCGAGCAGCACCACGGCCGCAAGACCGGCAATGAGCGGCGGCAGCGCCAGGGGCCAGGCGCGTCGATAGAGTCGCCCTTCGGCCCCGGCCAGGCCGATCAGCGCGGCCCCCATGGCCACGCGGATCGGCGACAGCATGGTGAGGTTGGTCGACACGCTGTTCTGGACCGCCGCCAGCCAGTCGGCATTCGCGCCAAGGGCGCGGGCCAGGGCAGCAACCATGGGCATCAGCATGGCGTTGGACGCCGAGCCGCCGCCGGTGAGAAATCCGGCCACTGCCGCAAACAGCGGTACGCCTGCCACGGCGGCCTGCCCGGCCAGCGCCACCCCTGCCGCAGCAG
>JBILSK010000207.1:0-4690 GCA_044372165.1 Burkholderiaceae bacterium
GCTGCCATCGCTCTGTACCACTGGACCCTCATTCGTCACCGCAGCCGTGAGGGATGCTTTCGAGCGTTCAACCACAACACCTGGTTCGGCGCCGTCGTGTTTGGCGGGATCGCCCTCGACTTCGCCTTGCGCTCGGCGCGCTGATCGAACTAGTTCCCGCGAACTATTTCCCGAATTCGTCGCCCAGTTCGCCGGATCGCCGATTGGCGGCCGCCATGGCGGCAGCAATGATCTCCGACAGTCCGCGGGCCTGCATCACGTCCAGTGCAGCGGCAGTGGTACCGCCCTTGGACGTCACTCGTTCGCGCAGTACCGAAGGCGGCTCATCGGATTGCGCAGCCAGCGTGGCCGCGCCCAGCACCGTCTGCAGGGCCAGGATGCGCGACTGCTCGGTACTCAGCCCCAGTTGCTCGCCGCCCGCCATCATCGATTCAATCACCTTGAAGACATAGGCCGGGCCACTGCCGCTCAACGCGGTGACCGCATCGAGGCGCGCTTCATCGTCGACCCAGACTGTCTTGCCGACTGCAGACATGATGGATTCAGCCAGCGCGCGGTCCTCGGCGCTGCCACCTGCCAGGTCGGCCAGGCCAGTGGCACCCAGGCCCACCAGAGCGGGCGTGTTGGGCATGGTGCGCACGATCCGGCTATAGCCACCCAGCCAGCGCGACAGGTCTGTCGCCCTGACTCCTGCGGCAACCGAGAGGATCAGCTGATCCTTGACCGCCGGAGCCAGGGCGGTGATCACCTCTCGCATCTGTTGCGGCTTGACGGCCAGCACGATCACGTCGGCTGCACGCGCTGCAAGATCGGCATTGGCGTGGGTCGCGATGCCGAAGCGGGCTTCGGCCGCTGCGCGCTGATCGGCAGAAGGGTCGATGGCGCTCAGCATGTCGCGCGGCAGCCCGCGGTCCAGCAGGCCGCCGATGAGTGCGCTGGCCATGTTGCCGGCGCCGATGAAGGCGATTCGAGAGCGGGCGTGAGAGGTCATAGACGATTCAATGAGCGACGTGTGAATTGATGGGGACGCAGTCCCAGCAGCAGCAGGGTGCCGAGATAGGCGATCGCGCCGGCCAGCACCAGGCCCAGGACGTAGCCGATCCGCAGGAGCGGTTGGTCACGCAGGGCAGCCCAGTCGAACTGCGGCACCACGAACCCGAGCAGGGCGGCGAGCACGCCCAGGCCGGCCAGCAGCTGCACGAGGAATTTTCCCCACCCAGGCCGCGGCCGATAGATCCGTCCGCGCACCAGGCCCGCAAAGAGCAGGGCGGCGTTGATGCTGGCTGCCACGGAAATCGACAGCGCAAGGCCTGCGTGTGCGTAGATCGGCACGAACACCAGGTTCAGCAGTTGCGTGATGCCCAGCACCAGCAGGGCGATGCGCAGTGGGGTTCGCACATCCTGGCGACCATAGAAGCCTGGCGCCAGGATCTTGACCGCAATCAGCCCGAACAGCCCGACCGAATAGGCCGTGACTGCGGCGGCGGTCATCGCGAGATCCTGCGCATCGAATCGACCGTAATGGAACAGCAGGGCGGTCAGCGGCTGCGCCATCAGCGCCAGGCCGACCATGCAGGGCAGCGCGAGCAGTGCGGCCAGCCGCAGTCCCCAGTCGAGCAGATCGCTGTAGGCGTCATAGTCCCGAGCGGCATTGGCTCGGGCCAGGCTGGGCAGCAGGACCGTGCCCAGCGCCACACCGAGCAGGGCGGTGGGGAACTCCATCAGCCGGTCGGCAAACGACACCCAGGACACGCTTCCGGCGCCCAGCCGCGAAGCGATATGAGTGTTGATGATCAAGCTGATCTGGGCGACCGACACCGACAACACGGCGGGGCCCATCTGCCTCAGGATGCGCCGAACCTGGGAGTCACCCAGTGCCTGGCGCAGCGCGCCCGGACCCAGCCCCAGCCGGGGCAGCATGCCGATGCGCAGCAGGGCCGGCACCTGGATCAGCAGCTGCGCCAGCCCGCCCAGCACCACCCCGGCGGCCAGTGCGTAGATGGGCGGATCGATGTGCGGCGCCAGCAGCAGCGCCGCTGCGATGAAGGACAGATTGAGCAGCACCGGCGTGAACGCGGGCACGGCAAATCGTCGCCAGGTGTTGAGCACGCCCGCCGCCAGCGCCACCATCGAGATCAGCAGGATGTAGGGAAACATCCATCGGGTCATGGCCACCGCAGTGGAGAAGGTCTGCGCGTCTTCGCGCAGGCCGGAGGCCATGGCCCACACCAGCGCCGGTGCGCCGATCACCCCGAGCGCCGACACGCCAACCAGCGCCCAGAAGAGCACCGTGGCGACATGATCGATCAGCTCGTGGATGCGCTCCGCGTCACGCGATTCCTTGACGCTGGCCAGAATCGGCACGAAGGCCTGGGAGAACGCGCCTTCGGCGAACATCCGACGCAGCAGGTTCGGAAGCCTGAACGCGACGAAGAAGGCGTCGGTCAGCGCCGAGGCACCGAACACGGTCGCGGTGAGGTTCTCGCGGACCAGGCCGGTGACCCGCGACAGCAGGGTGAAGCCACTGACGGTCGCCAGAGAGCGCAGCAGGTTCAATGCAGTCGCTCCAGGAGGTGGGGCGCAGGCAGACTTGCAGGCTGAAGGAAAGACGGCTTATAATTCAAGGCTTTCCCGAATTCGGGTCGAGTCGTTTTGGCGTAGGTTAACAGAGCGCTGTCAGCACGGTGCTCGGTCGGACAGACGCTCGACCCTCGGCGCGGTTCATCCGCACAGACCAAACCGAGATTTTCGCATGGCCAACATTGCATCGGCGCGCAAGCGTGCCCGCCAGGCTGTCAAGCAGAACGCCCACAACTCGAGCCTGCGCTCGCGCTTTCGCACCGCGATCAAAGCCGTGCGCAAGGCAGTCGCCACCGGCGACAAGGCGGCTGCAACGGCCCAATTGCGCGCGTCGACGAGCATCATCGACTCGATCGCAGACAAGAAGATTGTTCACAAGAACACCGCTGCCCGCCAGAAGAGCCGCCTGTCGGCTGCCCTGAAGCGGATGGCCTGAATCACAGACGGCCTGAAGCAGACGGCCTGAATCACAGACGGCCTGAAGCAGACGGCCTGAACAGATCGCCTGAAGCTGCGCAGGGCCTGCCTGGGTTGACCTGACGGTCGGCCCGCGGGCCCTTTTGCGCTGTACGGACTGTTCCCGCACCAACCCGCTTGGCGCAGGTGCTCTCAGCAGGCTGAGGGCACTGAGGGCACTGAGCGCGGACGCTCTCCAAACAGGGCGCTCCCGACCCTGACGATGGTAGCCCCTTCAGCAATGGCCGACTCCAGGTCGGCCGACATGCCCATCGACAGCGTGTCCAGACTGAACCCGGCTGCCTCGAGACTGTCACGCAGTTCGCGTACCCGCGAAAACTGCCGCCTTTGCTCGACCGGATCATCGGTGGGCGCCGGAATCGCCATCAATCCCCTCAAGCGCAGCCGCGGCAGTGCGGCAAGGGTCTGCGCGAGCGCCAGGGCCTCATTCGGGTCGCATCCGCTCTTGGTGGCTTCGCCGCTGACATCGACCTGAATGCAGACCTGAAGCGGTGGCAGGGAGTCGGGACGCTGCTCGTTCAGACGCACGGCGATGCGTTCGCGGTCGACCGAATGGACCCAGTCGAAGGTTTCCGCGATCGCTCGGGTCTTGTTCGACTGGATCGGGCCGATGAAGTGCCAGTGCAACCGGGGGCTCCCCGTCGCCGCCCCGGCCACGCCTGACCACCGCGCGTTGCAGGCCTCGATCTTGGGCAGGGCTTCCTGCAGGTAGCTTTCCCCGAAGTGATGTTGCCCGCAGGCAGCCAGTGCCAGCAGGGCCTCGGCAGGAAAAGTCTTGCTCACCGCAAGCAGCACGACCGTGTCGGCTGCGCGTCCGTGGTCGGCGGCTGCCGCGCGGATCCGTGACTGCACCACAGCCAGGCGGGCCGCCGCATCGCCGTTCGTCGGAGCAGAGGGCCCTTGCGCGGAAGGCACGGGAATCGTCGTGCTGAGGGTCATAGAGTGTCTGGTTATGGATATCGCTCAACTGCTCGCATTCACGGTCAGCAACAAGGCTTCCGACCTGCATCTGTCGGCCGGTCTGCCGCCGATGATCCGCATTCACGGTGACATTCGCAGGCTTGATGTGCCGGCGCTGGATCACACCACCGTGCACGGCATGATCTACGACATCATGACCGACTCGCAGCGCAAGAGCTACGAGGAAAACCTCGAGTGCGACTTCTCGTTCGAGGTGCCGGGTCTGTCACGGTTCCGGGTCAATGCCTTCTCGCAATATCGGGGTGCCGGTGCCGTGCTGCGCACGATTCCCAGCGAGGTCCAGTCCCTGCTGCAACTGGGTGCCCCGCGCATCTTTGCCGAACTCGCCATGCTGCCGCGCGGGCTCATCCTGGTCACCGGTCCGACGGGTGCCGGGAAATCGACCACGCTGGCCGCCATGATCGATCACATCAACCAGCAGCAAAAGGGCCATATCCTCACTGTCGAGGATCCGATCGAATTCGTTCACGAATCCAAGAGCTGCCTGGTCAATCAGCGTGAAGTCGGCCCCCAGACCCGTTCCTTCTCCAATGCCTTGCGCTCGGCGCTGCGCGAAGACCCGGATGTGATCCTGGTCGGCGAATTGCGCGATCTGGAGACCATTCGCCTGGCGCTCACGGCCGCCGAGACCGGGCACCTGGTGCTCGGCACC
>JBILSK010000208.1:0-4685 GCA_044372165.1 Burkholderiaceae bacterium
CCGCGATCTTCTCGATGACCCGGCCACTGGCGCGCTGCTGCATCCACCGTGCTGCCAGCACGGTCGCAAGCAGCGCTGCAATCAGCGCGAGGCCGATCATCAGGAGCGCGCGGGCGTTACGCATCGGGTGGAATCAGAGACATCCGGTTGGAGTAAACGAACGATCTTACCTGTCGGTATCACCCGAGGGGGTGGGTATCGGTCACGATAAACCAACGAGGGCAGCACAACACGTGCTGCCCTCGTTGGTTTATCGCTATCAAGATCCTGACCGATCCGGGGAGAGGGCGCATCGTGGCGTTCCCCCCGGACCGCAGCTCGCCTTACTTCATCGCGTTGCTGACTGCGGTGTTGGCGCTGGTGAAGATGCCTTGAATGTCGAACAGGCTGACCGCTGCGGCAACTGCTGCGGCAATCAGTGCCACCAGGATTGCGTACTCGACCGCAGACGCCCCACGCTGCTTGCGCGAGGACTTCGAGGACTGAACGTTCGACAGGGAGAACTTGGACATTTCGACTTCCTTCAGGTGGGGTCTAGGGGTTCGTCTTGACCCGGCAGATGCCGGCTCGACGGGAAGCACTATAACAATTGACTTTTATCAATGACACGATCGAACTAGGTGTGAGTCTCTAACCGGACCGTCAACCGACCGGGAGACTCTATCGCCGCGCAGGGTCCGGCACATCCTCGGGAAGCCGAATTCCGTTCAGGGACATGGCCCGACCCAATCGGCCCAAATGCTGAAAGCGACCAACGGACGCTGCGGGCCTCGCCAATGGCATCCGGCTGGCATGCTCCGGGGATGCAGTCCGCTCGATTCGCTGTGGCACAATCCTGCGCCCCTTGATTCGGCACTCATTCGGCACTTTTCTGGCGCCATTCCCGGTGTGCTCGCCTGATCCGCTGTTCCGTGCCCAGGCCCTGTCGAATCATTCCTGATCCTCCCCTCGCACGCGCTCCGCTGGCCGTATCCACGATGAACTCACTGCTCCCGTCCGCGGCGCCGCTGGTCGACGCTGATTCCAGCCTGCCTGGCGCTCCTCGCATGCAGGCATCTTCCGCGCCCGTCGCCGATGCCCGGGTGCGCGCCAGGCTGACCACCGAACTGGCGGTGAATCCCCGTCAGGTCGATGCGGCGGTCGAATTGCTCGACGGCGGGGCGACCGTGCCCTTCATCGCCCGATACCGCAAGGAGGCGACCGGCGGGCTGGACGACACCCAGTTGCGCACGCTCGAGGAGCGTCTGTCCTACTTGCGCGACCTGGAATCGCGGCGTGCCGTCGTGCTGGTCAGCATCGCCGAGCAAGGCAAGCTCACTGAGGAGCTGGCGCGGGCCATCGATAGCGCCGAGACCAAGCAGGTGCTCGAGGATCTGTATCTGCCCTACAAGCAGAAGCGGCGCACGCGCGCGCAGATCGCCCGCGAAGCGGGTCTGGAGCCGCTGGCCGACGCCTTGCTGGCCGATCGCTCTCTGGTGCCCCAGGAGGCTGCCGCCGCCTATGTGAAGCCGGATGCAGGCGTGGCCGACACCAAGGCGGCGCTGGACGGTGCCCGCGACATCCTCTCGGAGCGTTTTGCCGAACGCTCGGATGTGCTGGCTGCCTTCCGTGAGTTTCTCTGGTCCGAAGGCGTCGTGGCCGCCCGGCGCACGGACACCGCCGTCGAGGATGCCGATAAATTCAGGGACTATTTCGATCATGCCGAGCCGATCAGCGCCGTGCCCTCGCACCGTGCGCTGGCACTGTTTCGCGGCCGCCAGCTCGGCGTGCTGGCCTTGAGCCTGGGGCTGGGGCCGGAGCGCGATGCCCTGGTGCCGCACCCTTGCGTGGCGCGGCTGGCTGGGCTGCTCGGGCTGGCCGAGGTCCTGCCCGGTTCGGCGCAAGCGGCTGACAAGTGGCTGGCCGACACGCTGCGCTGGTGCTGGCGAGTCAAGCTGCATCTGCATTTCGAGTCGGAACTGTTCGGGCGCTTGCGTGACGACGCACAGGCCGAGGCGATCCGGGTGTTTGCCGCCAACCTGAAGGACTTGCTGCTGGGCGCACCGGCCGGGCAGAAGGCGGTGATGGGTCTGGATCCCGGCATTCGTACCGGCGTGAAGGTGGCCGTGGTCGATGCAACCGGCAAGCTGCTGCAGACTGCCACGATCTTTCCGCATGAGCCGCGCCGCGACTGGGACGGCTCCCTGGCCACGCTGGCTGCCTTGGCTGCGCGCCATTCGATCGAGCTGGTCGCGGTGGGCAACGGCACGGCCTCGCGCGAGACCGACCGCCTGGTGGCCGACCTGATGAAGCGTCATCCGGAGCTGTCACTGCGCAAGGTCATGGTCTCGGAGGCCGGCGCTTCGGTGTACTCGGCATCAGCTCTGGCGGCACGCGAATTCCCCGAGCTGGACGTCAGCCTGCGCGGCGCGGTCTCGATCGCTCGACGCCTGCAGGATCCGCTGGCCGAGCTGGTCAAGATCGAACCCAAGTCGATTGGCGTGGGGCAGTACCAGCATGATGTCGATCAGCGCGAACTGGCGCGCAGCCTCGACGCCATGGTCGAGGACTGCGTGAACGCGGTGGGTGTCGATCTGAACACTGCCTCTGTGCCGCTGTTGGCGCGGGTATCGGGGTTGGGCCCGTCGGTCGCTGAACGCATCGTGTCGCATCGCGATGCCCACGGCCCCTTTCCCAATCGCACTTCACTGCTGGCGGTGTCGCGGCTGGGCGACAAGGCCTTCGAGCAGGCGGCCGGGTTTCTGCGCATCCGGGGCGGTGACAACCCGCTCGACGGCTCGGCCGTGCATCCCGAGGCCTATGTGGTGGTCGAGCGGATCCTGGCCAAGCTTGGCAAGCCGGCCGCTGCGGTGATTGGCCAGAAGGGTGTCCTGACTCGACTGGCCCCCGAATCATTCGTCGACGAGCGTTTCGGTCTGCCGACCGTGAGGGACATCTTCGGCGAGCTCGAGAAGCCCGGTCGCGACCCGCGCGGCGAATTCGTCACGGCCGCGTTTCGCGATGGCGTCGAAAAGCTCTCCGATCTTTCGCCGGGCATGGTGCTGGAGGGCGTGGTCACCAACGTGGCGAATTTCGGCGCCTTCGTGGATATCGGCGTGCATCAGGATGGTCTGGTGCATGTGTCCGCGCTGTCCGAGCGCTTCGTGCGTGACCCGCGTGAAGTGGTCAAGGCGGGGCAGGTGGTCAAGGTCAAGGTGATGGAGGTCGACCTGCCGCGCCAGCGTATTGCGCTGACCATGCGCATGTCCGACGAACCGGGTGCGGCGACCAGCGCGCGACGGGGAGACCGCCCTGAGCGCAGCGGCGGCCAGCGAGGTCCGCAGGGGGCTGGCCACTCGGGTGGCAGGTCGGAGCGCCGTCCGACCGAGACGACCTCAAGAGGTCCGGCTCAGGCCACGGCGATGCAGGCTGCTTTCGCGGCCCTCAAGAAGCGCTGAGCGGCGGCGGGTTCGACACGCCATGCACCACATGGCCTGTCGGGCCCGCTCCGGCGGCCGATTCGCAGTGCCGGGTCTGATCATCGAAGAAGAAATCCGGCTCGAAGGCCCGCAGGAACGGGCCCTTTTCCAGTCCGCCGAGGAACATCGCCTCGTCCACCTCGATCTCCCAGTTCATCAGGGTACGTACGGCGCGCTCATGGGCCGGGGCGCTACGGGCCGTGACCAGAGCGGTGCGAATGCGCATCACGTCCTCAGCCTCGTGGCGCAGGGCATGCAGGGCCTGCAGCAGCGGCTTGAACGGGCCGGGCATCAGCGGCGTGTCGGCGCGGCGGGATTCATGCTCCTGGAAGGCATCGAGCCCCTGATGCTGGTAGACCCGCTCGGCTTCGTCGGAGAACAGCACCGCGTCGCCGTCGAAGGCGATGCGCACCTCGTCGGGGTGCGAGAGGGCGGCGCGAGCAGAGTCCGGATAGACCCGTGCCGCAGGAAACCCGGCGTCCAGTGCGCTGCGCACGTCGGCATCGTTGGCCGACAGAAAGAGATGGGCGCCCAGGGCATGCAGATAAGCATAGGGCGAGCGCCCCCGGGTGAAGACCCCACGTTCGATGGCCAGGCCATGATGGCGTGCCGAGCGAAAGACACGCATGCCACTGGCGGGGTCATTGCGTGACAGGATCACCACCTCGACCCGGTGCTGCCCACCCCGGTTGAAGGCGAGCAGCTTTCTCACCAGGGGCAGGGCGCATCCTTCCAGCGCCGGCACATCGATGCGTTCGAGTTGCAGGGCCATGTAGGCCCGATCGTCTGCGTGCTCGAAGCGTCGGTTCTCTTCTTCGAAGTCGAACAGAGCCCGGGACGAGATCGCCACGACCAGCTTGTCCTGAAGGGTGATCGGCATCGGGGGTCCTCGATGAGCAGCAGCCGGGTGGGGGCGGGGCAGGGCATGGCGTGCTGCGACCGCACCAGCCTGTTGCCGCGCCATGATTCTAGCGGGCCGGCTCGCTTCGGAGCCTCCCGAAGTGTGTTCTACTTCCGGCCGTTCCTTCCCTCGTCCGAGGCATGCCGCTGCGGCCTGCGCTCGGCGCCTTTGCCCCTGCGGAGAGTGCGTCACATGAAATTCCGATTCCCCGTCGTGATCATCGACGAAGACTGGAAGTCCGAATCGGCCAGCGGCCTGGGCATCCGGGCGCTGGCCAAGGCGATCGAGGAGCAGGGCACCGAGGTCGTGGGCGGATTCACCTACGT
>JBILSK010000209.1:0-4684 GCA_044372165.1 Burkholderiaceae bacterium
ACGCCACACACCGCCCACACTCACGCTTGCATCGACCCCAAAGCGGTCGATTCAGACCCGTACCGACCGCCTTGATGCGCCACCGACCGATTCGATCCGGCTTCGCGGCACGCGCCCCCGCCCGGCCAACGCCAAACTTGTCATCCCTGTTGCGCGAAATAAGTCACACAATCGTGACAAGCCAGCCCGGCCAGACCCGCCCTCGGCGACCGCACACAGGGCTCGAGCGCGCGGCATAATTCCGCCATGACGACCCCCGCCCTTCCCGCCGACATCGGCCGAGTTCTCGACCGCCCCGAAGACACCGCACCGTTCCTGCTCGACTGGCGAAAGCGATACCTGGGCCGCGCCCTGGCCGTGGTCCAGCCCACGCAGGTCGACGAAGTGGCTCGCCTGGTCCGCTGGTGTGCCCAGCACCGCGTCCCGCTGGTCCCTCAGGGCGGCAACACCGGCCTGACCGGCGCCTCCACACCGGACGACTCCGGCCGTGCCGTGCTGCTGTCCCTGCAGCGCATGAACCGGATCCGCGCCATCGACACCATCAACAACACCTTGACCGCCGAAGCCGGTACGGTGCTGGCGCAGGTGCAAGCCGCCGCGCAGCAGGCCGATCGACTGTTTCCGCTGTCCCTGGCGGCCGAAGGCAGCTGCACGGTGGGCGGCAACCTGGCGACCAACGCCGGCGGCACCGCCGTGCTGCGCTACGGCAATGCGCGCGAGCTGTGCCTGGGACTCGAGGTGGTGATGCCGGATGGCCAGGTCTGGAACAACCTGCGCGGACTGCGCAAGGACAACACCGGCTATGACCTGCGGGACCTCTTCATTGGCGCCGAGGGCACGCTGGGTGTGATCACGGCGGCCACGCTCAAGCTGTTTCCGCGGCCCGCCGCGCAGGTCACAGCGCTCGCCGCACTGGCCTCGCCGCACGACTGCCTGAAACTGCTCGAACTCGCACAGGGCATGCTGGGGCCGGCCCTCACCGGCTTCGAGATGATGTCCGACCTCTGCGTGAACCTGGTCCTGCAGCATTTCCCCGAGAGTGGCAGGCCGTTTGCGGACAGCCCACCGTACTGCGTGCTGCTCGAATCCTCCGACGCCGAAAGCGAGGCTCACGCCACGGAGCGCTTCGATGCGCTCATGCAGCGCGCCTTCGACGCCGGCCTGATCCGCGACGCGGTGATTGCCCAATCGATGGCGCAGTCGCGCCGCTTCTGGAGCCTGCGCGAAAACATTTCAGAAGCGCAGGCCGCCGAGGGCAAGAACATCAAGCACGACATCTCGGTGCCGATCTCCTCGATCGCCGACTTCGTCGAATCGACCAACGCAGCCATCGCCCGGCGCTTTCCGGGCGTGCGCATGGTGGTCTTCGGCCACCTGGGCGATGGCAACCTGCACTACAACGTCTCGCCCCCGGTCGGTGTGAGCGAAGACATCTTCCTCGGCTGGCAGGATGAGCTGAACGCCCTGGTGCATGACGCGGTCGAAGCCGCGCAGGGCTCGATCTCGGCCGAGCACGGCATCGGGGTGCTGCGTCGCGACGAGCTGGTGCGCTACAAATCGCCGGTGGCGATGCACCTGATGCGCACCCTCAAGCACGCCCTGGATCCGCAGGGCATCATGAACCCGGGCAAGCTGATCGCCTGAGCTCGGCGGGTTTCAGCGCATGTCGGCCCGCATGCGCTGCACCAGCACAGACCCCGGGTCCGACAAGGGATCGATCAGGGAAAAGTGATCGTCGCCGCCCAGCACTTCCAGGCGCACGCGGCGACGACCGGCACTGCCCCAGGCCGCGGCCAGGTCGGCACTCTGGCGCAGGTACTCCGGCCCCTCCGCACCGCCCACCAGGAGCTGCCAGTCGCCGCTCGCCGGCGGCGCCATGAACCGCGGGCTGTTGCGCACGGCTTCGGCCTCATCCATCGCCAGGGTCGCGTTGAGATAACTGCAGCGAATCGGTTCCAGCTCGTGCAATCCGCTGAAGGCGAATCCGCCCGCCGGCACGGTGCCCGGCGGCGCACCGGCTGCAGCCCAGTGCGTCGGATCGGTGGTGGCCACGGCCGTGGCGAGATGGCCACCCGCCGAGTGGCCCGCCACCCAGACCCGATTCGGGTCGCCCCCGAAAGAGGCCGCGTGCGCAAGCGTCCAGGCGACAGCGGCCCGGGCCTGACGGACCACCTCGTCCATGCGAACCGCAGGCATCAAGGTGTAGCCGACATTCACCACCGCGACGCCCTGGGGCACGAAGCCCAGCGCAATGCAGTCGGTCGATGCCTTGGACAGCGCCATCCAGTAGCCGCCGTGGAAGAACACCAGCACGGGCGCCGGTGCCGAGCCGGCTGCGGCCGGAAACACGTTGAGGGTCTGCGCGCTGATCGGATCGAAGCGCAGCTCCTGGCGTGCAGACAGGCGGGCCCGAGCCTGCACGCCCCGCTCGTTCCAGCTCGCAAGATGCCGCTCGAAGTGGGGCACCTTGGCGCGATTGTTGTACTGGGCATCCAGGCCAGCCTGGTCGTAGTCGCGAAAGACAGGATCGGTCATGCAGCGGGACTCCAGGACAGGATGGCTGGATTATCCGCGACAGCGGTACCATCGCCGCTCACCGCGTCCACCCTCGCCACGCCCTGCTCCCCAATCCACCTGCCACTGCCATGTCGACCGCCCCTGCCTCGATCTTTCGTCGTCCTGCCACGCCCGACAGCCTGAACGTCCTGCACCGCGACACCGTGGTCGCGCACATGGGCATCGAATTCCTGGAGGTCGGAGCCGACGTGCTGGTGGCCCGCATGCCGGTCGATGCCCGCACCAAGCAGCCGGCCGGCATCCTGCACGGCGGCTCGAGCGTGGTGCTGGCCGAAACCCTGGGCAGCTGCGCGGCCGCCCTGTGCCTGCCACCCGACCAGCATGCCGTGGGGCTGGACATCAATGCGAATCACATCCGGGCCAGCCGGGAAGGCTGGGTGATCGGCACCTGCCGTCCCATCCACATCGGCCGCACGACCCATGTCTGGCAGATCGAGATTCGCGACGAAGTCGGACGGCTGACCTGCACCTCGAGGTTGACGATGGCCGTGCTCGGCAGCTGATCCGGGCACCCACGATCCGACGGCAGGTCGCCGGCGCTGCGGTCCTCGGCGCTGGCTCAGCGCAGGCTCAAGGCGCCCGTGCCCGCCACCGGCGGCACGAAGGGCTGAGCCGCCACCTGCTGCACCACTGGCTCGGCGCTGTAGCTCCAGCGCTTCCAGGCCGCCAGAACCGAATTGGGATATTCGGGTCGACCCAGGCTGCCGTTGTAGCGCCCGAGCGCCCGAAACAGATCGCCGCGCTCCATGTCGATGTAGTGGCGCAGAATCACGCAGCCATAGCGAAGATTGGTGCGCGCATCGAACAAGGCGGAGGAATCGCCATTGCCGATCACCCCGGTCCAGAAGGGCATGACCTGCATGTAGCCGCGAGCCCCGGCACTGGAGATGGCGTGCCGGCGAAAGTTGCTCTCGACCTGGATCAGGCCGAGCACGAGATGCGGGTCGAGTCCGGCGCGCTGTGCCTCGTAGCGCGCCATCTGCAGGAATTCCTGGCGCTCGCGCAGGGTAGGCTTGTGACGGGCGGGCAGGCGCGCCGACATGTCGGCCAGCCAGTCGGCCCGCTCGAAGGTTGAGGCAAAGCGCGCCTCGGGCGGCCCGCGGTCCAGCACGGCAGCGGCCAGGGCACTGCGCACCGACTCGGTCATCGGTTCATACAACTGGCTGCCCGCCCGGACGGGCGCAGCGATCAGTGTGGCCAGCGACAACCCGACCGCCCCACAGGCGATCCTGAGTCGTCGTGCCGCCCGAACATTCCATGAAAAAGTGATTCTCAACACGCTCCGAGGCCGTCTTTCACCGCCTCGAACGCGCCCGCCAGCGGCACGGTGGTGGTGGTCAGGCCGCGTCGAACCGTCAGTTCGACCAGACCTTCCTTCAACCCGCGCTCGCCGATCGTGACCCGAAGCGGCACACCGATCAGTTCCCAGTCAGCAAACATCGCACCCGGCCGCTCGTCGCGGTCGTCCAGGATCACGTCGATGCCTGCCCCGAGCAACTGATCGTACAGATCGTCGGCCGCCTTGCGGACGTTTTCCGAACGCAGGTAGCCCAGCGGCGTGATCACCACCTCGAACGGCGCGATCGGGCGCGGCCAGACGATGCCCTTGTCGTCATGGTTCTGCTCGATGGCAGCGGCCGGCAGCCGGGTGACCCCGATGCCGTAGCACCCCATTTCGATCGGTCGGGACTTGCCGTCCTCGTCGACGAAGTTCGCCGACATCGCCTCGGAGTACTTGGTCCCGAGGTAGAAGACATGACCGACCTCGATGCCACGCTGGATCGCCAGGCGTCCCTTGCCATCGGGCGAGGGATCGCCTTCGACGACGTTGCGCAGGTCAGCCACCTGCACCTCGCCCGATCCCGGCACAGGCAGGTCGCGGCCCCAGTTGACGCCGGTCAAGTGATAGCCCGCCTCGTTGGCGCCGCACACGAAGTCGCTCATCAGTGCCACGGTGCGATCGACCACCACCGGCACCGGGCGCGCCGTGCCGATCGGCCCCAGATAGCCCGGGGGGCAGCCGAAGTGCTCGACGATCTCGGCCTCGGTCGCGAACCGAAAGCCCTTGAGACCGGGCACCTTGCCCGCCTTGATCTCGTTGAGTTCG
>JBILSK010000210.1:0-4678 GCA_044372165.1 Burkholderiaceae bacterium
GCTGCGCTTCTTCGCCCATGAAGTCGAGGCAGGAGGTTGCTCATGAGTGTCGACGCCGATATCGAATTCACCCTGGATGGCCAGACGGTCCGGGCGCAAGCGGGAGAGTCGATGCTCGACTGCGCCGCGCGCCACGGCGTGGCGATTGCGCACCTGTGTCACAGCGATGGCCTGCGTCCTGACGGCAATTGTCGGGCCTGCGTGGTGGAGGTCGAGGGTGAACGCGTGCTGGCGCCCTCGTGTTGTCGCGCGCCGTCGCCTGGCATGAAGGTTCACGTGAACAGTGCGCGTGCGCAAACAGCTCGGCAGCTGGTGCTCGAGCTGCTGCTGGCCGAGGCGCCGCGCGAGGCGCAACGCGCCGATTCCGAGTTGCTGGACTGGGCTGCTCGCAGCGGCATCGAGACATCGCGCTTTGAAAAAGCCCCGGTGCGTTCCAGCCCCGATCTGTCTCACCCTGCCATGGCCTTCGATGCTGACGCCTGCATTCGCTGTGGTCGGTGTGTGCGCGCCTGCCGCGAGGAACAGGTCAACGATGTGATCGGACTGGCCGGGCGCGGCGATCAGGCCCGGATCGTGTTCGACCAGGCCGATCCCCTGGGCGCATCGAGTTGCGTGGGCTGCGGTGAGTGCGTTCAGGTCTGCCCGACCGGCGCCTTGCTGCAACGCGAGGTGAGCGGCCCGCGAATCGGACAGGTCGTCGATCGATCGACACCGGTGCACTCGGTGGACTCTCTGTGTCCGTTTTGCGGCGTGGGGTGCCAGCTGACCTATCAGGTGCAGGACGGACGCATCGCCTGGGTGGACGGGCGCGACGGCCCGGCCAATCACGGACGGCTGTGCGTCAAGGGCCGTTTCGGCTTTGACTACGCCAGCAGCCCCGACCGTCTCACGGTCCCCTTGATCCGACGCGCCGACGCACCCAAGTCGGCGCGCTTTGACCGTGTGCCGGCCAACTGGCGCGAGGCCTTTCGCGAGGCGAGCTGGGAGGAGGCGCTGGATCACGCTGCGGGCGGCCTTGTGCGCATTCGCGACGATCACGGCGCAAACGCGCTGGCCGGTTTCGGCTCGGCCAAGGGCAGCAACGAAGAGGCCTATCTGTTCCAGAAGCTGGTGCGCACCGGGTTTGGCACCAACAACGTCGACCACTGCACTCGCTTGTGTCACGCCTCGTCCGTGGCAGCATTGCTCGAGGGTCTGGGTTCAGGCGCAGTGTCCAACCCGGTGGCCGATGTGGCGCAGGCCGAGCTCATCTTCGTGATCGGCGCCAATCCGACCGCCAACCATCCAGTCGCCGCAACCTGGATCAAGAATGCCGTGCGTCGTGGTGCCACGCTGATCGTGGCAGATCCGCGCAGAACCGATCTGGCACGCCATGCGCGCCATGTGCTGCAGTTTCGGGCCGATACCGATGTGGCGATGATCAACGCGCTGCTCCATGTGATCATCGAGGAGGGCTTGACCGACGCGAACTTCATTGCCCAGCGCACCGAGGATTTCGAGGCACTGGCCGCGGCCGTCCGCGAGACCACGCCCGAGCGCATGGCACCCTTGTGCGGCATCGATGCCACCGTCTTGCGCGAAGTGGCGCGGCAATTTGCCTCTGCCCGCACTGCGATGATCCTGTGGGGCATGGGGGTGTCACAGCATGTGCATGGCACCGACAACGTGCGCGCATTGATCGCCCTGTCGCTGATCACCGGTCAGATCGGGCGCCCCGGCACCGGCCTGCATCCCTTGCGTGGCCAGAACAATGTCCAGGGTGCGTCCGACGCCGGGCTGATTCCGATGATGCTGCCCGACTACCACCGGGTCGATGACGAACCCGCTGCGGCGGCCATCGAAGCCCTGTGGGGCCATGCGATCGACCGCACGCCCGGGCTCACTGTCGTGGAGATCATGGATGCAGCCGCTGCGGGCAGTCTGCGCGGCATGTACATCATGGGCGAGAACCCGGCCATGTCCGACCCCGACCTTGCACATGCGCGCGAGGCTCTGGCGAATCTGGACATGCTGGTGGTCCAGGACATCTTCCCGACCGAGACTGCCTGGCTGGCGGACGTGATCCTGCCTGCCTCGGCGTTTCCCGAGAAGACCGGCAGCTTCACCAACACCGATCGGACAGTGCAACTCGGCCGTGCCGCCGTGTCGCCACCCGGTGAGGCCCGCCAGGATCTCTGGATCATCGTCGAGCTGGCGCGCCGTCTCGGCCTGGACTGGGAGCATCGCTCAGGCGCCGCGGTCTTTGAGGAAATGAGGCAGACCATGAACTCGATCGAGGGCATGTCCTGGGCGCGGCTGGAGCGTGACGGTGCGATCACCTATCCCTGCCCCAGCCCCGACGATCCGGGCCATGCAGTGGTCTTCACCGATCGCTTTCCCACGCCCAGCGGCCTCGGCCGGCTGGTGCCGACGGGGTATCGACCCGCCAATGAAACCCCTGACTCGGACTATCCCTGGGTGCTGATCACCGGCCGCCAGCTCGAGCATTGGCATACCGGTGCGATGACCCGTCGCTCACGCGTGCTCGATGCCATCGAGCCCGTGGCCACAGCAGCTTTCAACGGGCGCGAATTGCGGCAGCTCGGTGTGGTGCCGGGGGCGCTGGTCACGGTGCAGTCCAGGCGTGGCGAGATCACGCTGGCTGCGCGGCAGGACGACGGCATGCCGGATGGCACGGTGTTCGTGCCCTTTGCCTTTGCGGAGGCTGCCGCCAACTGGTTGACCAATCCTGCCCTGGACCCCTACGGCAAGATTCCCGAACTGAAGTACTGCGCCGTGACGGTCCGTCCAGCCGGTTCCACGGCGGCGTCGACCCAGGAGGGTTCGATACACTGAGTACCCCGCATGTCATGAGCCTGCCCCGAGGGGAGCAGGCTGTCTTCAGCCAGGAGTGGTCAGTGTCCGGATACGCCGTCGCCCAGCCTTTTCACCTCGCCTTTCCCGTGCATGACCTGGAGGCTGCCCGTGCCTTCTACGGCGGGCTGCTCGGCTGTCCGGAGGGGCGCAGTTCGCCCGACTGGATCGACTTCAATCTGTACGGCCATCAGGTTGTGGCCCACCTTGCGCCAGTTGAAGCCCGTTCGGTGCAGACCAGTGAAGTCGATGGCGACAACGTGCCGGTGCGCCACTTCGGTGTCGTGCTCGGCCTGCCCGAATGGGAGCGGTTGGCCGCCTCGCTGAAGGCCGCCGGCATCCGCTTCATCATCGAGCCGCACATCCGTTTCAAGGGCGAAGTGGGTGAGCAGGCCACCATGTTTTTCCTCGACCCCTCCGGCAACGCCCTGGAGTTCAAGGCCTTTGGCGACCCGTCGCGACTCTTCGCCAAGTAGTTGAGCATCGCCGCGCGTCAATGGACCCGGCAGCCGTCCCTGGCCCGTCCAGCGGGCTTGGGCTGCGGCGTTACCTAGCGGCCGGTGAACCTGGGCGGGCGGCGCTCGCTGAACGCCGCCACGCCTTCGGCTGCGTCTTCGCTTGCGGCCAGGCCTCGTTGCACACGGGTGAAGGCAGCGATTGCCGCCTGCGGGCCCTGTTCGCTGGCCAGCAGCGCATTGGCCCGGGTGGCGCGCACGGCCAATGGGGCCGCCGCGGCCACGCGCCGGGCAATGGCCAGGGCCTCGTCGAACTGCGTGCCGCGTGCCACCACCTTCTGTACCAGTCCCATGCGCAGTGCATCCTGGCTGCCGAATTCATCCCCGGTCAACAGGTACAGCAGCGCATTGCCCAGGCCTGCGCGCTCGGCGATTCGCAAGGTGCCGCCGCCGGTCGGCATGATGCCGCGCAGCACCTCGAGCTGAGAAAAGCGGCAGTCGTCTGCGGCCACGACGATGTCCGAGGCCAGCATCAGCTCGACGCCCAGGGTGAAGCAGATGCCCTGGACGGCCGCCACCACCGGCTTGCTGCGCCGGGGCGAGCGCAGGTCGAAGGGATCGACACTGCCTTCGGGCCACATGGGGTGTCCGGCCTGCATCAGCGGTGCCCAGCGCGGCAGATCCAGGCCGCCCGTGAAGTGATCGCCAACCGCGTACACAAGCCCCACCCGCAGGGCCGGATCGCGTTCCAGTTCGGTGTAGGCCGCGCACAGCTGCTCGCCCATCTCGGGCGTGAACCCGTTGCGCTTGGCGGGTCGGTCCAGGCCGATGGCCAGGATCATCTCGTCGATGCGATGGGTTCTGATGCGGCCTGTGGCCGGCGTCGGCCCGAGATCTGTGGAATTCATGTGCGCAGAGATGTGAGGGCAGAGGAAGGTCACAGGTACTATACCCGCGACCTTTTCAGTGGAGCCCCCACCCATGAGCACCAATCAGCAGGAATTCGATCGCGCCGCCCAGGTCCTGGTCGGAGGCGTCAATTCGGCGGTTCGCGCCTTTCGCGCAGTCGGTGGCACGCCGCGCTTCATCGCCCGTGCCGAGGGGGCCTACATGTGGGACGTCGAAGGACGTCGCTATGTCGACTATCTCGGCTCCTGGGGTCCGATGATCGTCGGCCACTCGCATCCGCTGGTACTCGAGCGGGTGCGCGAGGCGGCCGGGCGCGGGCTGTCCTATGGCGCGCCCAACACCATGGAGACCGATCTGGCCGAGCGCATCTGTGCGCTGTATCCGCATGTGCAGCGTGTGCGTTTCACCAGCTCCGGCACCGAGGCCGCCATGTCGGCCTTGAGGTTGGCGCGTGGCGCCAC
>JBILSK010000211.1:0-4663 GCA_044372165.1 Burkholderiaceae bacterium
CCGAGCGCGTTTCCGCGGTGCGGGCTGCGTCGTTGAAGTACTCGAAGGCCGTGCCCATCTTGAACCAGATTTCGCCCGACGTGCCTTTCGGGGCCGGCTGCATGTTCTCGTCCAGGATGTGCAGCTCGCCCAGCAGCACGCGTCCGACGCTGCCGCGGTGACTGAGCCACTCTTCGGTGTTGCAGGCGGTGAAGCCCAGGCCTTCGGTGGCGCCGTAGTACTCGTGAATGATCGGCCCCCACCACTCGATCATCTGCTCCTTGACCTGGGCCGGGCAGGGCGCGGCCGCGTGCACCGCGATCTCGAGCGAGGACAGGTCATAGCTGCGGCGCGTGGCTTCAGGCAGCTTGAGCATGCGGCTGAACATCGTGGGCACAAGCTGGCTGTGGCTCACGGTGTACTTCTGCACCAGGGCGAGGTACTGCTCCGGATCGAAGTGCTCCATGATGATCACGGTGCCGCCGTTGCGGATGGTGAGTGCCACCGCTGCCTGGGGGGCCGAGTGATACAGCGGCGCCGGCGACAGATAGATCATGTCCTCGCGGTAGTGCCACAGCTTGTTCAGAAAGTGAAAGAGCGCCAGCGGCTTGGACGGCGGATCTTCCGGCAGCGGCCGCACGATCCCCTTGGGCCGGCCGGTGGTGCCCGAGGAATACAGCATGGCCGTACCCAGCCACTCATCGGCAATCGGTGTGTCCGGCAGGCCGGCGGTGGCCTGTGCAAAGTCCTGCACTCGGCAGTGGCCCACCTGGGCGGGCAGCGAGGCATCGGCCGCCCCATCGACCACCAGGCACAGCTTCACGTGCGGGCACTGCGCGATGGCCTGCAAGGCCACGGCGCTCTTGGCGCGCGAGGTGATCAGCAGCTGCGACTCGCTGTTCTGCAGGATGTAGGCCAGCTCTTCAGCGGTGAGAAAGGAATTGACGCAGGTGTAGTACAGGCCGCTGCGCTCGCCGGCACCGCATGATTCGAGGTAGCGCGCATTGTTCTCCATGAACAGGGAGAAGTGATCCAGGCGCTTGAGGCCTTCTGCGCGCAGCAGGTGGGCGAGTCGATTGGTGCGGGCCTCGAACTCGGCGTAGCTCACCGACTCGCCGGTGGACGCCATGATGAATGCCGCGCGCTCCGGGTGGCGCTGGACGTAGGTGCCTGCGTACATGGGGGTCTCCTGCTGGAAATTCGCGGCGAAGATAGCACGCCCTCACGCACACGCGCACCGGACATCGATGGATGTCCAGGGCGGAGTGGGAGGGGTGTGGAGAAGGAGCGCGCCGAAGCGCGACACCTTGCCGCGCGCGCGTCCGTTCCAGCTCAGCGCCGGCGGCGCGGACGCAGTGCGGCCAGTCGTGTGTCTTCGTCGCGTTGCGCCAGGGCAATCAGTTCGCCGAGCACCTTGTCGGCCATCGATTCCTCGACCTGGATCGAGCCCGCCGAGGCGTGGCCGCTGCCGCCGAAGCGTCGACACAGCTCGCCGACATTGCTGGCACAGGTGGGCTCGAAGATCGACTTGCCCAGGGCGTAGACGATGTTGCTGCGATCGCGTCCCCACATCTTGCGGATGACGAGATTGCACTGCGGATACAGCGCGTAGACCATGAACCGGTTGGTCGCCCAGATCGGGTTCTGCTCGCACACGTCCAGAACGACCACATTGCCCTGCACTGTGGCACTGGCCAGCAGCTGGTCGACTGCGGGGCCCTCGTGTTCGAAGTAGAGGTCCACGCGCTCGCGCACATCCGGCAACTCCAGGATGCGCTCCACGGGCAGTGCCCTGATCGATTCGATCAGCGACAGCATCAGCTGGTAGTTCGAGATGCGGAACTTGCGAAAGCGGCCCAGTCCGGTGCGCGCGTCCATGATGAAGTTCAGCAGCGTCCATCCCTTGGGATGCAGCACCTCTTCTATCTTGTAGCTCGCAGAGCAGGACTGATCAACTGCGCGCAACATCGCATCGCTGATGTTGGGCAAGGCGAACGGGCCGCCGTAATCGAGCCAGATCATTCGCGCCGCAGACGGCGCGAGCGGATCGATCACATGGTTGCCCAGGTGCGAGGTGTTGCGCACGCGAGCGTGGCTGCCGTACTCGAAGGCCCGATGGGCCGCCGCGACATAGGGCAGGTTGGCCGTGATGTCGCGCCCTGTGATTTCAAACGTGCCGTCCCGCACATCCTGGGGATGGACGAAGACAACCTCATCGATCTGGTCAAGCTCTCCGAGCATGACCGCACAGACGAGTCCATCGAAATCGGCGCGGGTGACGAATCTGTGCTGTTTTGGTGGCATGGCGACTTGAGGGAACGTCGCCATGGTTGGACAGCCGATCCAGCGCGGCCAGTCCTGCCCGATGAGTGGTGGCAGGCAGGCGGCCGACCGGGGTGGCCTCAGTGGCCGGTGAAGCGCGCGGGGCGTTTCTCCAGGAACGCGGTGACGCCTTCCTTGAAGTCGGTGCTGGCACCGGCCTGGCGCTGCATGCGCGCTTCCATGTCGAGCTGGTCCTCGAAGCTGTTGTCCGGGCTGTCCCAATAGAGGCGACGCGTGAGCGACAGCGCGACCGTCGGCCCTTCGGAGAGCTGGCGAGCCAGTTTCATGGCCTCGCCCATCAGCTGGTCGTCCTCGACCACGCGATTGACGATGCCCCATTCGAGCGCGGTTTGCGCCGGGAGCTTTTCGCCCAGCAAGGAGAGCTCCATGGCGCGGGCGCGACCGACCAGGCGCGGCAGCATCCAGGTCGCGCCGCAATCGGGCACCAGACCGATGCGACGGAAGGCCTGCAGGAAGTAGGCCGATTTGCCGGCCCAGATCAGGTCGGCCAGCATCGCGAAGCTCATGCCGGCACCTGCGGCCGGGCCATTGACGGCTGCGATGATCGGGCAATGCAGGTCACGAAAGCGCCGCAGGATGGGATGGAACTCGGTCTCCAGGGTGCTGCCGGCGCGCGCAGCCTTGCCCTCGGACTTCGATGAGCGGCCCTGCAGGTTGGCGCCGGTGCAAAAGGCGCGGCCTTCGCCGGTCATCAGCACGCAGCGCACGCCATTGGAGGCGTCTTCGATCGCATCGAGGGCCTGGCCGATGCCGCCCAGCATCTCGCTCGAGATGGAGTTGAGCACCTCGGTGTGATTCAGGGTCAGGATGGCGATCGCGCCGTCCAGGGTCAGTTTGACGCGCGGGAAGTCCATCGTCTGCGTGCTCATCGGCCGTCTCCTCAAGGTCTGCGGTAAGGACTCCGGTCGGAATCCGAAACCCGATGTTACCGCCGCGCTTCGCCGGGCTCTGGGGGCGGCGGTTAGGATGCGAGCATGCACCGCGGCTTTCTGATCGCTTTTCTGCTGTCTTTCGGTCCGACCGTTTCGAATTCCTTTGCGCGCTTTGCCTACGCGCTGGTGCTGCCCTCCATGCGCGCAGACCTGTCGCTGGATTGGTCGCAGGCCGGTGCGCTGAACACCTCGAACGCGCTGGGCTATCTGGGTGGCGCACTGCTGGCACGACTGCTGGTCGGCCGACTGGGCAATCGATGGCTGTTCGGCGCCGGGATGGTGGTGACCGCGCTGGGCTTGTTCGCCACCGGTCTGACACGAGACCTGGGCATGCTGACTGTGGCGCGAATCGTCTCGGGTGTGGGGGGCGCCTGGGTGTTCATCTGTGGCGGTGCCTTGTCGGGCAATGTGTTTCCGGGTGAACCGCGCCGTGCCACCACGACGATTGCGATCTTCTTTGCGGGCGGCGGCGTTGGTCTGATCCTGTGCGCGCTGGCCTTGCCGCCCTTGCTGTCCATGCAGGGCGATGGCGGATGGCCGATTGCCTGGCAGGCGATGGGCGCGGTGAGCCTGGTGATGGCGGCGGCGTCGATCTGGGCGGCAGTGCGCATCGAGGAGCCCGGGGCTGCCAGCGCGGGGCCTGGCAACGCGTCGGCGGGCTGGCAGCTGCGTCGGTTCATGCCGCAGCTGCTGTCCTATGTGTGCTTCGGTCTGGGGTACATCGGCTACATGACCTTCGTCATTGCCTGGGTGCGAGTCAATGGCGGCGATGCGCTGCTGGTGGCCGCGGTCTGGTGCACGCTCGGTGCCGGTACGCTGATCGCCCCAGTGGTCTGGGCCGGACCCTGCGAGCGCTGGCCCGGTGGGCGGCCGATGGCGGCGGTCATGGCCGTGTTGGCCACGGGGGCGTTGATTCCGATGCTCTCGGTGCATCCGGCGGCGCTGATCGTGTCGGCGGCGCTCTTCGGCGTGTCGATGTTCAGCGCGCCCTCGGCGATCAGCAGTCTGATCAAGCACGGCGTGCCCAAGCCGGCGTGGGGGTCGGCGATGGCCACCTTCACCATCGCGTTTGCAGCCAGCCAGATCGCAGGACCCGTGGCTACCGGCTGGGTCGCCGATCGGTTCGGGTCCTTGCGGCCGGGGCTCACGGTCTCGGCGCTGATCCTGGCGCTGGGGGCGCTGCTGGCCCTGGCGCAGGGCGATCCGCGCCAGCGGGATTGAGTATCCGGCTGGGCGTGCAGCCCGGCCGCTCAGCTCGACCCCTCAGCGCGGCTGCTCAGCGTGGCTGCTCAGCGTGGCCCGAACATCCCGCTGCGTTTCATGGCGTCAACCGAACCACCGGCCAGGGCGGCGGCTTGCACGGTCGCTTCGTCCTGGAAGGGATGGGTCGCGCGCAGGGTCCACATTTC
>JBILSK010000212.1:0-4651 GCA_044372165.1 Burkholderiaceae bacterium
CGTAGTGGGTCTCTAGGTCGACGCCGGCTGCCTTCGCCTTGGTCTCGTGCTGACCGGCTCGCACCAGTCCGATGCACACCGAATTGACCAGGATGTTGTCCGGCGCATATTCCTTGGACAGCGCCTTGGTCATGGCCTGGCCAGCTGCGCGCGTCACGGTGGTCGGCATGGTGCGCGCACCTGGCGCCTTGGCACCAATGTTGGTCACGTTGACGATACGCCCGCCACCGCGCTTTCGCATGTGCGGAATCGCTTCGCGCACCAGCCTCACCGCTGCGAACAGCTTCAGATCGAAGTCTGCCTGCCAGGAATCGTCGGTGACCGACTCGAAAGCACCGGTCGCCGAGGTGCCCGCGTTGTTGACCACGAAGTCGATGCCGCCAAAGGCCTCAAGGGTCTCGGCGACGATGCGTTGTGCTTCGCCTGGCCGGGAGACATCGGCCGCGACGCAGTGCACCGCGCCGCCTGCGCGCCGGATGCCGTTCGCCACCTCGTCAAGCCTCGATTGGCCGCGAGCCACGATCACGACTTTCACGCCTTCTGCGGCGAATCGTTCAGCGGTCGCCCTGCCGATACCCTGGGTGCCACCTGTGATGATGGCGACCTTGCCGGTCATTCCGAGTTCCATGGGATCAAGTCTCCTGTGTAATGGGGGGCATCACTTTGGCTGTATCCCTGCCGCGGTAGCTACCTTCCTGAAGCGCTCGTATTCCTTGCGCTGAAAGTCGCCGAGCTCCTTGGTGTGCATGAACATCGGCTCGCTGGGCTGAGTTGCCTGATAAGCCTTGCCTTCGGCTGAATTCATCACCGTGCGGATTGCGTCAGCCAGCCTGTTGGTCACGTCGTCAGGCGTCTCGGTCCGGGCGAACACCGAGGAAAATGTGTAGCTCTCGAACTCGGGGTAGCCCAGCTCCAGCATCGTCGGGATCTGCGGCAGCAGCCGGTCACGCTTTCCACCCGTGATCGCCAGTCCGCGCAATCGGCCATCCTTGATCGAGGCGATCACACCGCCCAGATCGTTCAATCCCAGCTCAAGCGCGCCCGCCATGACGTCGTTTTGCAGCTGGGCGCCACCCTTGTAGGCCACGTGACTGATTTCGATACCCGCAGCCAACCCCAGCCACGCCGCGATCAGCATGTAGCCATCCGAGTAGTTGCCGACGTTGATGGCGCGCTTGTCCCGCTTCACGGCGGCAATGAGATCGGGCAGCGTCTTGTAGGGAGAGTCCCCCTTGACCACGAAGCTGGCCACGCCGATGCCGAAACCATGTACCGGCCTGAAATCCTTGAAGGGATCGTAAGGCAGCGTCTTGTTCATGATCGGCAGGATGCACATCGGTGTGTTGGTGCCGACAAACATCGTGTAGCCGTCGGCGGGTGCGCTCTTGACCGCCTGAATCGCGATCAGTCCACTCGCTCCGGGACGATTTTCGACCAGGATGGTCTGACCGAGCAGCTTTGACAGCATCTCCCCATAGACCCGGGTGCCACTGTCTGCGCCGCTGCCAGCCGTGAACGGCACGATGAACTTGATCGGCTTGTTCGGATAGCTCGAACCCTGGGCACGAACCCAGGGCGCCATGCCCAGTGCAGCCATCGTCGCGATGGACGTCGTTACCTGGCGTCGCTTCATCATGCGTCTCCCATCGTTGCGGCCACCGTGTGCCGGGGTGCGGGTCGGGCGTGCCGTGGTTGAAGAACTGACACCACAAGTAGCTCACAGGCAGCACTGTCGGGTCAATGCAGGAGGCCCGGACTTGAAACCGGATGTGCGGTCGGTTCAGTCGCGGCGGCGCTAAACCAGAGGAGCGTCGAACCGGTAGCCCACACCGTAGACCGAGGCAATGCAGTCATCGTGCGCACTGATGGCCTGCATCTTGCGGCGCAGATTCTTCACATGGGTGTCGATGGCGCGATCGCTCACATCACGCAGTTCACCATGGGCGGTTTCGAGCAACTGAGCCCTGGAAAACACCCTCCCCGGCTGACTCAACAGCCGGCGCAACATCCTGAATTCCAGTGGGGTCAGTGACATCCATTGATCACGCCAGGCAATGCGCAGACCCGCATCGTCAATCGTCCAGAGGGCAGCGGCAACGGTGACGCGCCGCTCCGAACGGCGCAGCAGCGCGTGTACGCGAGCCATCACTTCGCGGGGGCTGAAAGGCTTGCACACGTAGTCATCGGCCCCGCTGTTGAGCCCCATCAGGCGGTCCAACTCGTCGACACGGGCGGTCAGCATGAGAATGGGCACATCGCTGCGAGCTCGCACGGCACGGCAAATGCTGACACCATCGAGCCCCGGCAGATTCACGTCCAGGATCAACAAGTCAGGTGCAGCACGCTCGACTTCCGCGAGTGCCCGTTGACCATCGGCCAGGCTGCGGGCCTCGAAGCCCTCGACGCGCAAGTAGTCGAGCAGCAACGACGCGATACGCGGGTCGTCTTCCACCACCAGGACTCGGCGGGCTGGGCTCATGCAACGCTCGCTGCAGGCTGAATCAGTGGCACGCGTGGCGGTTGCGGCAGGTCCAGCGTCACGCACAACCCTCCCAAGGCCGAGGCTGACGCCACCAGCTGTCCGCCATGCGCCTTGGCGATGACCTGACAGATCGATAACCCGAGGCCGCTGCCGCCCGCGCCGCCACTGCGCGCCGCGTCACCGCGGAACAGGGGTTCGAAGACCTGCGACAACTGCTCGGCAGGCACCCCCGGCGCGCTGTCCTCCACCACCACGCGAACCCGGATGCCCACCTTTGCAAGGCGCATCCTGACCTGGCCCGGGGCACTCGTGTAACGCAACGCGTTTTCCAGCAGATTGGCCAGCAGTTGCTCAATGCGACCCGCATCCCACTGCACGCTCAGCACCGGCACGTCGACCGGCAAGTCCAGGGACAAACCGAGTCCGGCTGAGCGTGCGCGTTCCAGATAGCGACCCTGCAGGCGCTGCATCATGGCCACCGCATTGTCGTCATCCATGTGACAGGGGAGCGTTTGCAGATCGGAGATGGCCAGCAGGTGCAAGTCATCCACCAATCTGCTCAGACGCATCACTTCCTCGTGCAACACCACGACAGCTTCATGCCGCAACGGCCGGACCTCGTCGTGCAAGGCCTCTATGTCGCCGCGCAGCACGGTCAGCGGCGTGCGCAATTCATGAGAGATGTCGGCCAGCCAGCGACGCCGCGCACCTTCCAGCGTCTGAAGGCCTTCGGCCATGCGATTGACGTTGCGCACCACGTCGCCGATCTCGTCACCCCGGCCTGCAAGTGCAGGTCCGTCCGAAAGACGCACCGTCAGTTCGCCGCGGGCCAGTCGCTGCGTCGCATCCAGCACGGCGGCCAAGGGTCGGGTCCAGCGACGGGCCAGCCAGATGGCGGTGAGCAAGGCCAGCACCATCAGCCCCAGGCCGACGGCGACAATCAGGGTGTACTGATCGGCTAAAAATCGCTTTTCTGCACCGGAGCGCTCGATTGGGGCAGGCCTCATTCGGGCCAGCGCCACAGGCTGGCCGTTGACCCGAACGGGACGCTCGACAAGCGGCAAGGTACCGACGCCTTCCACGCGGGGGACCCCGAGAAGGACCGAGCCGTTCGGCGCCAGCACCTGGATGCGATCGGGAAAGGCATCGGAGTGTCGACCCTGTGACGGTGACAAACCCGGGGGCGCGTCTCGTCTCGGGTTCAGTTCACCGAGCACGTCGTGCATCTCCATGCGCCCTTCCATCAATTCCGACAGGCCGTCCTCGCGAGCCAGGCGCCCTTCGACAATTCGCACGAATCGCTCGAAATGCTGGACATCGCGGGCAGTCAGGTACTCACCGAAGCCTTTGCGCAGATGCCAGGCCGTCAGTCCGCCCGAAGTCAGTACAGCGACGCAAGCAAAGGCGAGCAGTGTCAGTGACAGGGTATGAGCGAGGCGCAAACGCATGGGAACAGAAGTTGTCGCGAGAGGCCCATTAGACAGGCACATCGTGAGGACAGTGTGAGCGCGGCCCGCTCCTTTCAAGCCGTCAGTCCGATCGCGAGGTGCCTGGCCAGTCGGGACGGTCACCGAAACTGTGTGCGAAAGGTGAGCAAATCTTCATTCTGGCCCCACATTGCCCCGGCACATTGAGCTCGCATGACCGGCCCATCTCGGGTCGGCAGTCACCAGGAAACCTTGATGCGCACCACTTTCCTTGCTCCGTGTGTTCCTCATCTTCTCTGCGCCCTTGCCATGGCAGCCGGACTGGCTCCCACCGCACAGGCTGCCGATGACCCTGCCTCGCCCACCTTGGTCGAGGCTTCAGGCACCGGTACAAAGGGTGCCTATATCGGTCTCGGGCTGGGAATGAGCAAGCTGGGACCTCGCAACGACGGTCATGACGACGCACATGGCGACCGACCTGTGGCCGCAAAATTCCATGGCGGCTACCGGTTCACCGATACCTGGGGCGTGGAGGCGGGCTGGGTGCAGCTGGGTCGCGTGAACGACGAGACGACCGCAGGGGGCGGCTCCACGGCACACCACAATGGCGACGCGCGCAGCCTGTACTTCGCCGGCACCGGACGTGTCGCGCTGGGGAGCAACTTCTCGCTCATCGGCAAGGCAGGCGTGTCCTTTGGCCGCGTCAGCGCCAAGGACTCAGGTGACGCCCAGTTCACGCTGG
>JBILSK010000213.1:0-4650 GCA_044372165.1 Burkholderiaceae bacterium
GACCTTCGCGCGCCTCGCGCGGCTCACGACCTTCGCGAGCCTCACGCGGTTCACGACCTTCGCGGGCCTCGCGCGGTTCGCGACCTTCGCGGGCCTCGCGCGGTTCGCGACCTTCGCGAGCCTCACGCGGTTCGCGACCTTCGCGAGCCTCACGCGGCTCGCGGCCTTCCCTCGAGCCACGACCGTCGCGGCTTCGTCCGCCCCCTTCGCCGCGGCCAGTTCGGCCACGACGGGATTCACGCTCGCCGCCCGGTGTCGGGCTGACCGGTGAAGCCGGACTGACTTCGATCTCCGTCGTCACGCTCGGGACTGGGGTCGGCACGTCGTACGCAGCAGGCTTGCGCTTGAACAAGCCCAGAATCATTCCGATCAGACCGGAAGGCTCCTGGCCACGAGGCGCGACAGGCGTCGGCGCAGGCAGGGCAGCGGGTTGCTGCACGACCGCAGCGTCGGGCTCGACCGGTTTGGCGGCTGCGACCGGAGCAGGCTGGTCAGGCGTGATGCCCTTGACCATCGCTTCCTGGCGCGGCTTGGCGGCCTCGAATTTGTGCTCGAGATATTCCCCGGCTTCGCTCGGGCCATCGGCGATGCTGTAGCTGGCCCGATAGGTGGCCAGGCGTTCGTCATCGTGCCGCAGGCGCTCGACTTTGTAGTGAGGCGTATCGATGTGCTTGTTGGGGATGAGGACGATTTCCACCTTCACGCGGGCCTCGAGCTTGGCAATCTCGGCTCGCTTCTCGTTCAGCAGGTAGGTCGCGACCTCCACTGGAACCTGGGCATGCACCGCAGCGGTGTTTTCCTTCATGGCCTCGTCCTGGATCACCCGCAACATGTGCAGGGCCGAAGACTCGACATCGCGGATCACGCCTGTGCCATTGCATCGCGGGCAGGTGATGTGGGTGCCCTCGTTGAGTGCCGGGCGCAGCCGCTGACGCGACAGCTCCATCAGCCCGAAGCGCGAGATCTTGCCCGCCTGAACGCGGGCGCGGTCGTAGTGCAGTGCATCCTTGACGCGCTGTTCGACCTCACGCTGGTTCTTGGAGCTCTCCATGTCGATGAAGTCGATGACGATCAGGCCACCGAGGTCACGCAGGCGCATCTGGCGGGCCACTTCATCAGCGGCCTCCAGATTGGTGCGCAGGGCAGTTTCCTCGATGTCGGAGCCGCGCGTGGAGCGTGCCGAGTTGACGTCGATCGCAACGAGTGCCTCGGTGTGGTCGATCACGATCGCCCCGCCCGAAGGCAAGGGAACCATCCGCGAATACGCGGTCTCGATCTGATGCTCGATCTGGAAGCGGGTAAAAAGCGGTGTGTGGTCGCGGTAGCGCTTGACCCGGGCGACCATGTCCGGCATCACGTGGCCCATGAACTGGCGGGCCTGCTCGCAGACATCGTCGGTGTCGAACAGGATCTCGCCGATGTCGGGCGTGAAGTAGTCGCGAATTGCCCGGATCACCAGGCTGGATTCCTGGTAGATCAGGAAAGCGCCCGAGGACGACCCCGCCGCCCCTTCGATCGCATGCCACAGTTGCAGCAGGTAGTTCAGGTCCCACTGCAGCTCTTCCTGCACACGCCCGATTCCGGCCGTGCGTGCGATCAAGCTCATGCCGCCGGGCACATCCAGCCGGTCCATGGTTTCGCGTAGCTCCTGGCGATCTTCCCCTTCCACACGGCGGGAAACACCGCCGCCCCTGGGGTTGTTCGGCATCAGGACCAGGTAGCGACCGGCCAGCGAAATGTAGGTGGTGAGCGCAGCGCCCTTGTTGCCGCGCTCTTCCTTGTCGACCTGGACGATCAGCTCCTGACCTTCGGCAATCGCATCCTGGATGCGCGCTTTCGAGACCTCGACGCCAGGCTTGAAGTAGGCCTTGGAGATTTCCTTGAACGGCAGGAAACCGTGGCGGTCTTCGCCGTAATTGACGAAGCAGGCCTCCAGGCTGGGCTCGACGCGGGTAACGACGCCCTTGTAGATGTTGCTTTTGCGGGATTCGCGTCCCGCTGACTCGATGTCGATGTCGATCAGCTTCTGACCGTCGACGATGGCAACCCGCAACTCTTCCGAGTGGGTTGCATTGAACAGCATGCGTTTCATCCGATACCTTTCAGACGCGCAACCGGCGTGGTGCGCGGGGCCAGCGGATCAACGCACGAACCCCGGTCAGCGCCCAGGGCGCGACCGGCCAAAACGCATCAGGACTGGGCGACGCGCGCTCGCCCCCGCGCAGTGCAGCGCACGGCGGTCGGGTGAGGTCAGTTCGGGCATCGCATCAATGGCTGAAATGGGACCAGGCCACACGCGGACGGGCATCGGCGACTGTCAATTGGCCGCCAATGGGCGACACGACAAGCCGGGGAGCCGGGCCAGCGGGCCTCGGACGTCTTGGAATTCTTGCGTAGTCTCCGCGCGCCGAACCATTCGGCGCCGCGCTTGCATTCGGTTAGTCGGGGCCTCATGGCTCACCGGCAGCTGACCGTCCGCGGATACAATGCGGGGCAGCAACGGACTGGCGTTCGCCAGGCCCACAACATTCAAAAGTATACAAGAGAATGAATGCCTTAGCGGCGAAACCTGAGGCATCGTCTGCTGCGACATCCGGTCGAGCAGATGTCCGGATGGTTCGGATCGACGAGTCGCACGCCGGGCAACGCCTGGACAACTTCCTGATCGGGCAGCTCAAGGGAGTTCCCAAGAGCCGAATCTATCGCATCGTTCGTGGTGGCGAGGTTCGCGTGAACAGTGCTCGGGTGCAACCCGATCACCGCCTGATCTGCGGTGACCTGATCCGGATTCCACCGGTTCGAGTGGCCGAGGCACCCCGGACGCGACCCACGCCCGGGGCCGAGTTTCCCGTCTTGATGGAAGATGACAGCCTGCTGGTCATCGACAAGCCCGCCGGCATTGCCGTGCATGGTGGCAGTGGGGTGAGCTTCGGTGTCATCGAGCAATTGCGCGCCGCCCGTCCGGGCGCCCGCATGCTCGAGCTGGTCCATCGCATCGACCGCGAAACGTCGGGCGTGTTGATCGTTGCCAAGAAGCGGTCGGCCCTGCTGGCCATGCACGAGGCCATGCGACATGGCCAGATCGCCAAACGCTACCTCGCCTGGGTCCAGGGGGATTGGTCCGGGCCGGCGCAGGCGCTGAGGTTCCCCTTGCACCGTTACCTGACCCCGGAGGGCGAGCGGCGAGTAATGGTGCGCGACGGCGGGCAGGAAGCCGGGACCCGCGTGAAGGCTCTGGAGCGGGTAACCCATCCCCGTTTCGGCCCGCTGACGCTGATGCAGGCCGACCTCGAAACAGGCCGGACCCATCAGATCCGTGTCCACCTGGCGCATGTCGGACATCGCCTGCTCGGCGATGAAAAATACGGCGACTTCGAACTTAATAAGTTACTTCACAAAGAAGGTCATAAGCGTATGTTTTTGCACGCTTATGAGGTCGCGTTTCGTCATCCGACCGATGAGCGCCGAGTCCGCCTGCGCGCGCCGGTCCCCACCGAATTCGATGTCCTGAGGGAGCGCTGCAATGGGGCGGTTTGATCTCGTCGTCTGGGACTGGGATGGCACCATCATCGACTCGGTTGCCGCGGTATCCCATGCCATCGTCGCGGCCGCGGCAGATCTCGAGTTGCCGGTCCCCAGCCTGGAGCGTGCCCGCTGGGTGATCGGGATGGGCTTGCTCGAATCCATTCATTACGTGGTCCCGAGCATTCGTCGCGAGCAGCTTCCGGCCTATCTGGAGCGCTATCGGGTGCATTACCTGAAGCGCGACCCCTTGCTCGAGCCCTTTGCCGGCATCCCGGAGTTGCTGCGCGGACTGGATGCGGCCGGCATTCCGCTCGCAGTGGCCACGGGCAAGTCCAGGGTGGGTCTGAATCGGGCGCTGGTGCAGACCGGCCTGGGCCCGCGCTTCGTGATGACACGCTGCGGCGACGAGGGTGCACCGAAGCCTGACCCCTGGATGCTGCGCGACCTCGCCGAAGTGCTGCAATGCGACCCCGCCCGGATGCTCATGATCGGGGATACCACCCATGACATTCGCATGGCCCGCTCGGCCGGGGCGGTCAGCCTGGCCGTGCTGTACGGCGCCCATGATCCCGACTCGATTCGCCAGGCCGAGCCCGACGCGATCGTGAGCAGCGTTCCCGAGCTGGCCCGCTGGTTGGCACAGGCCTGCGAGGTTGCCCTGGATACCCTGGGCGTCGGATGAGCATTCAGGCACGGCCGGCTCGGGAGTCCTGGCGGGTGATCTGCCCGTCCGACAGCCTTGTGGAGGGCGGAGAGGGCGTTCGATTCGAGTGGCGCGACAGCGGGCAGGTCGTGTCAGCGTTCCTGGTGCGCATCGACGGGGTGCCTCGGGCTTGGCTGAATCGCTGTGCGCACCAGTCGGTCGAGCTGGACTGGATTCCTGGCCGCTTCTTTGCCAGTGACCGACGCCACCTGGTGTGTTCGCTTCACGGGGCTGTGTACGATGCGCGCTCGGGAGTCTGTGTCGATGGACCCTGCGAAGGGCAGGCTCTGATTCAAATTGCATCCCGTGACCGGGCCGGTTGGGCCGAGGTGCGGGAGGATTTCCCCAGCTGCATGCAGCCTGGTCGGAATGGCATGGCGTTGCGTTGAAAATGAGGCGAGACCTTGATGAATGAGAAGAAC
>JBILSK010000214.1:0-4638 GCA_044372165.1 Burkholderiaceae bacterium
CTTCGTGCGCTACGTCGATCCGCTGCAGGAGGTGAAGAAGCCCGGGCTCTTCGACAAGGTCTTTGGCACCGGCCCGCAGAAGGATCTGTCGGGTCGCAAGTACCGCATCGTGATCAATCCGGACGGCCAGGGCTCCAAGGTGGGTGTGCTCAATGAGGACGGCTCCGTGCCGACCGCCGAGGCTGACCGGCGCATCGCCACCCAGATCACCACGGTCCTGCGCGACCAGCTGCGCTGAGCGCCGACGGTGCGCTTTGCCAGCCTGGGCAGCGGCAGCGAGGGCAATGCGCTGCTGGTCGAGGCCGGTGGGCGAGGGGCGGCGAGCGCCGCCTTTCGCGTGCTGGTCGATTGCGGTTTCGGCCTGCGCGAGACCGCCCAGCGGCTGGCCAGGCTGGGCTGCGAGCCCTCGAGCCTGGCCGGCATCCTGGTCACCCATGAGCACAGCGATCACATCGGCGGCGTGTTCAAGCTGGCGCGGGCGCATCAGATACCGGTCTATCTGACCTGGGGCACGCTGCGTGCCCAGGTCCTGCCTTCAGGGTGCAACGAGCTGGTTCGGGTGATCGATTCCCACGCGCCCTTCGAGCTGCCCGGGCTGCGCATCGAGCCCTTTCCGGTGCCGCACGATGCGCGTGAGCCGGTGCAGTTTGTTCTGGATGACGGGCAGGCGCGCCTGGGGGTGCTGACCGATATCGGCCATCCCACTGTGCATCTGCCCGAGGCCCTCACCAATCTGACCTCGCTGGTGCTGGAAACCAATCACGACGCAGGACTGCTGGCGGTCAGTCACTACCCGCGGTCCCTCAAGCAGCGCATCTCGGGACGCTACGGCCATCTGGAGAACGCCGATTCGGCGCGGATCCTGGCGTCCATCGATCGCAGTCGATTGCGCTGCGTGGTGGCGGCTCATTTGAGTCGACACAACAACCGTGCCGAGCTGGCACGCGCCGCACTGGCCCCGGTGCTGGGCTGGAACGAAGACGAGGTGGCGGTGGCCGAACAGGACGGCGGGTTCGACTGGAAGTCGGCCTGATGTAACGCTGTGCCGACCAATGAAAAAGGCCGGCATGAGCCGGCCTTTTTCATGACGTTGCAGCGAACCACCCGGGGGTGGCCTGGCGCGGGCCCGAAGGCCCGCCCGCACATCACTTCTTGACAGCGTCCTTGGCGGCTTCGACAGCCTTGCCAGCCGCGTCCTTGGCAGCATCGGCGGCGGCAGCGGCGTCCTTGGCCACTTCCTTGGTGGCTTCGCTGGCGGCAGCGCCGGCTGCGGAGGCCGCAGCACCGGCAGCCGACGCGGCAGCGCCGGCAGCATCCTTGGCGGCTTCAGCAGCCGTGCCAGCCGCGCCAGCGGCGTCCTTGGCGGCTTCGACGGCCTTGCCAGCGGCGTCCTTGGCGGCGTCAACCGCGGACGGTGCAGCAGCGGGAGCGGGGGCCGGAGCCGGCGCCGGGGCTTCTTCCTTCTTGCCGCAGGCGGCGAGGGCGATGGCGATCAGCGAGGCGGCGATGAGCGACTTGTTCATGTGGTTCATTCCTTGGGGGGTGGACGAGGCTGTCCGTTGAGAAGAGGAAGCGCGTGGACCGAATTCAGTTCCGCAAGCCCTCCATTTTAGCAAACTGTCAGCGCGCAGGTACCTCGTTCAGGTCTGTTTGCGGACCTGCGCACCGCGGGCGGCGCGTTGTGCGTTGCCGGTGGGCGACACAGTCTGAAGTGCGTTGCCGGCTTTCAGCCAGCCATCGCAGTACCACTCATGCATCAGGCCGGCTAGCAGGGGATCACTCAGCAGGGCGGCGCAGGCCTGCGGATCGAGCTCGCGACGGTCGGCCAGGGTGCGCAGGCCGCGCCGGGCCGCCACCGAGGTCGTGGCGACCGGTTCCCCGTTCAGGAACACGCGGCTGCCGTACCAGGCCATGCGACTGCGTCGGTCCAGGGCCAGGCCGCTGCGTTCAGCCAGGGCGCGAAAGCGTGCCGGCGCAGGGCGACGTTCCAGCGGCGTGAACCAGACATCGCGCGCCGGTTCGGTGAGCCAGCAGCCGATGAAGCCATTGATGGCGGCGGCACCCGGCTTCCAGCTCAGGGCCCAGTCGCGCAACTGATCGACCAGGTCGAACGGCAACTCGCCCGCGTGTCGCGCACGCAGGCGCCCGCGATCAGCGAAGCGGGGGTCCGGGCCGCCCGGGTCGTCCGCACCCGCGGCGAGAAAGGCTGCCAGGAACTCGCGACGCGAAGGGGCTCGAAAGCCGACCGACAAGGTGATGCATTCGCCGATGGCGGTGCCTTCATGGCCCCAACCGGGTGGCACGTAGAGCATGTCGCCGGGTTCGAGAATCCAGTCCTCGGTCGGGTCGAACTGCGCCAGCAGCTTGAGGTCGACCCCGGGCACCAGGCGAGTGTCGCCGGGCGGTGCGACGCGCCAGCGTCGTCGGCCGTGGGCCTGGACCAGGAACACGTCATAGGAGTCGACATGGGCACCGATGCCACCGGTGTCGGTCGCATAGCTGACCATCAGATCATCCAGGCGCGCATCCGGCACGAAACGAAAGCGACTGAGCAGATCGTGGACCGCATCGAGGTGCCGGTCGACGCCATTGACCAGCACTGTCCATCCGGTGCGGCGCACCGAGGGCAGCTGCTCGAAGGGGCCGCGCTGCAAGCGGGGGCGGCCGCGTTCGGTGATGACCAGGCGTGACTCGACCTCGTCGCGCGCGGCCAGCTCGAACAGGGTCTCGCGGTCGATAGGCGACACGAATCCCGGCAGTGCAGCGCGCACCAGCAAGGGTTTTCGCTGCCAATGGCGTTGCAGGAACTCGTCTACACTCAGGTCGCCGATTGTCCCGAGGATGTCCGTTGAGCGTGCAGGCATGTTGATCGAATCGAATGTGTGGGTGACCGTGCGCTATCGCCTGTATGACTCGCAAGGCGAAGCACTCGAGGAAGGAGAGCGCGTGTGGACCTATCTGCACGGTGGCTACGGATCGCTCTTTCCGAAGATCGAAATGGCCCTGGCAGGCCGCAGGCTGGGCGATACCGCGTCGCTCTACCTCGAGCCGGAGGATACCTTCGGCGACTACGATGCGCTGCTCCTGAAAGTCGTTCCGAGGACGCTGTTTCCCGGTCTGCTCGAACCCGGGATGAGTTTCGAGACCGTGCCGGGCGAGCCGGCTGACGGCGAGATCTACACCGTCACCGACCTCACTGACGAGGTGGTGGTACTTGATGGCAACCACCCGCTGGCCGGGATGGGGCTGCGCTTCGATCTGGAGATCGAGGACCTTCGAGCGGCAAGCGACGATGAAATCGAGTCGGAGCGGGCCCGCGTGGGTCACTGACGAACCGCTTCGATATCCCGGGGGGTGATCGTGAAGCGCATCGGGTGCGTCGGCTCGTAGCGAATCTGCACCCAGGACTGCGACCTCGGCGCACCGAAGCTCTGCACACGGGTGAGGTGTCGAATCGACCGACCCGCTGGATCGCGCAGCGGCTGATCGACCTTGAACTCGTGGTGGTCGCCGTGCAGCAGCAGGATGGGCTGCGAAAAGGCCGTGCTGAGCTCGCGCAGCTGCTCGATGAATCCCTTGAAGCCGGAGCGCGAGTCCGGGTCGAAGTCCGGGGCGCCATGGATGGCGATCACCAACGCGTCCACGCGATCACGACGCGCAGCCTCCAGGGTCGACGACACCCAGGCCCGGTTGAGCCCGTCGCGCACGCTGAACTCGCCGCGACTGCCGGGGTACTTGTCCAGCCCGTTGTTGCTGCCGACCACGTGCACCGTGAGGAACTGGACCGCGCCGATTCGCCACCGTACGTTCTCGGGCGCCTGGGGCTGACGCTCCAGGCGAAGGGGCTGTCCGCGCGCGGTCAGGCGGCCCTGCGGGTCCTGGTGGCTCGCTGTTCCGGCGTGGCTCGCTTGAGTCGATTGGCTCGATTGGCCCAGAGGACCGGGATCGGCAAAGAAGATCGAACGCACGGCGGCCAGGCGCTCGCGCGGGTCGAACCCTCCCGAGCTGCTGCGATGGCAGTCGGTCCAGTCGTTGTCCCCGGGCACCAGGATCAGCGGCCGCGGCGACTGTTGCAGCAGCGCCTTGCGACGGGCGTAGAGCGCGTCGCTGCACAGTTCCATCGATGACTTGACGTCGCCGACATGCACGATGAAGGCGCTGTCCTCGCGTCCGATCGCATCGAACAGCAGCCCCAGATTCGGCTCGTCCAGCACGAAGTAGGGCAGGTCGCCGATCAGGGCGAAGGAAAACGGCGTGCTGCCGCCAGGGGCCGGTGCCAGGGCGGCGGCCGGGTCGGAGCGCGCGCAACCCGGCAGGGCCATCACGCTGGTCAGGCCCACCAGGCCCACCAGGCCTGCGGACACGACGAGGCCCGATACGCGAGCCCGTGCCGCGCTCAGGCGGCTTCGCAGGACGGCGCGACGTCCCATCATGAACTCGGCTCGTCGATCAAGGCGCGCAGGCGGTACAGCGCATCCAGGGCCTGGCGCGGATTGAGCGCATCCGGATCGATGGCGGCGAGCGCCTCGCGAAGGCGCGCCGCGACCGGATCGGCCGGGATCGCGTCACGTGCGATCAGGCTGGCCGATGCGGGCCCGTCGTCGGGTTCGATGTCGAGCTCATCGATCCCACCGAACG
>JBILSK010000215.1:0-4625 GCA_044372165.1 Burkholderiaceae bacterium
GCTGCGCCTGCCTGCTGCCATGTCAGTCGTCCGCCTTGCGGGCATTCGCCTCATCAATGAGGCGCGAAAGATCGACGCCGCGCCCGACGGAGACGTCATGGACGAAGCGCAACTCCGGATTGGTGTGGATGCGAACGCGACGACCCAGCTGCGAGCGCATGAACCCGGCGCTGCGACGCAGGCCCTCCAGGGACCGTGCGATGGTCTCGGGGTCGTCCGGCATCACGGTGAAATGGACCGTCGCATACGCGTAGTCCGCCGTGATGTCGACCGAGGTGAGCGTCACCATCCCGATCCGCGGGTCCTTGACCTCACGGGCGATCAGTTCAGCCAGTTCGTGATGAATCTGTTCCGCGACCCGGACCGATCGGTCACCGCCGCTGCGAGAATGCTTGTTCATGCCCATGCCCCTGCTACGTGCCGGATGCCTTCGGTCGCCGCAGGAGCGTCACGGTGCGCCAGACACACCGTGACGAACTGCCGGCGATCAAAGCGTCCGCGCGACTTCCTTCACCTCGAACACCTCGAGCTGGTCACCGACCTTGATGTCGTTGAAGTTCTTGAGGGTGAGACCGCATTCGAAGCCATCGCGGACCTCGCGCGCATCGTCCTTGAAGCGCTTGAGCGAATCGAGCTCGCCCGTCCAGATGACCACCGAATCGCGCAGCAGACGAATCTTCGAGCTGCGCCGAACAATGCCCTCGGTGACCATGCAACCGGCAATGTTGCCGATCCGGCTGACGGTGAAGATCTCGCGGATCTGCACCATGCCGATGGTCTCTTCCCGCTTCTCGGGCGCGAGCATGCCGCTCATCGCCGCCTTCACTTCATCTACTGCGTCATAGATGATGTTGTAGTAGCGAAGATCAACCCCGTTGGCCTCGGCCAGCTTCCGTGCGGCCTGGTCGGCACGCACATTGAAGCCGATGACGACAGCCTTGGAGGCCACGGCGAGGTTGATGTCGCTCTCGGTGATACCGCCAACCGCAGCGTGCACGATCTGCACCTTGATCTCCGGGGTGGCGAGCTTGAGCATCGCCTGCGACAGCGCTTCCTGCGAGCCCTGCACATCGGACTTCACGATCAGCGCCAGAGTCTGCGTCGCACCCTCGGTCATCTGCTCGAGCATGTTCTCGAGCTTGGCGGCCTGCTGCTTGGCGAGCTTGACGTCACGGAACTTGCCCTGACGGAACAGGGCGATCTCGCGAGCCTTGCGTTCGTCGGCAATGACAATGACTTCCTCGCCCGCCGGCGGCACTTCGGACAGACCCTGGATCTCGACCGGAATCGAGGGGCCGGCTTCGGTGATCGGCTTGCCCGCTTCGTCGAGCATGGCGCGCACTCGGCCATAGGCACCACCGGCCAGCACGACATCGCCGCGCTTGAGCGTGCCCGACTGCACCAGGATGGTCGCCACCGGACCGCGACCCTTGTCGAGTCGTGCTTCGATGACCAGCCCCTTGGCGGGTGCTTCGACCGGTGCTTTCAACTCGAGCACCTCGGCCTGCAGGAGAACGTTCTCGAGCAGGTCGTCGATGCCCTGGCCGGTCTTGGCCGACACCGGGACGAAGGGCGCCTCGCCACCGTAGTCCTCGGGCACGACTTCCTGCGCCACCAGTTCCTGCTTCACGCGATCAGGGTTGGCTTCCGGCTTGTCGATCTTGTTCATCGCGACGACGATCGGTACACCGGCCGCCTTCGCATGGTGAATCGCCTCGATCGTCTGGGGCATCACGCCGTCGTCGGCAGCCACCACCAGGATGACGATGTCGGTGGCCTTGGCACCGCGGGCACGCATGGCCGTGAAGGCCTCGTGACCCGGCGTGTCGAGGAAGGTGATGACGCCGCGCGGTGTCTCGACGTGATAGGCGCCGATATGCTGCGTGATGCCACCGGCCTCACCCGAGGCCACCTTGGCGCGCCGGATGTAATCCAGCAGCGAGGTCTTGCCATGGTCCACGTGACCCATCACGGTCACCACCGGGGGACGGGGCATTTTCTCGACGTCGACATGCTCGGCACTCTGCTCGAGCAGGGCCTCGGGGTCATCCAGTGCAGCCGCGATCGCGGTGTGGCCCAGCTCCTCGACGATGATCATCGCGGTTTCCTGGTCCAGCACCTGATTGATCGTCACCATCTGGCCCATCTTCATCATGAGCTTGATGACTTCGGCTGCCTTGACGGACATCTTGTGGGCCAGATCGGCCACCGAGATGGTCTCTGGCACGTGCACTTCGCGAACGATGGCCTCGGACGCCTGCTGCTGTTGCTGCGAGCCGCCCCGTCTGTCGTCCCGACCGCCGCGGCCACGCGGGCCCCGCCAGCCGCCCACACCACCGCCACTGTCGCCGCGGGTCTTGATGGCACGACGCTTGGCCGCGTCGTCCTGCCAGGTCGAGGACAGATTCTCCGACTTGACATGCTTCTTCACCGTGCCGGGGGCGGCCGGTGCAGCAGTAGCACCCGGAGCGCGCGGCGCCTCCGGCTTGGCAGCCGGTCGGTGCAGGGTGCCCGACTTGCCGGCATCTCCGGTCGCTGCGGCCACAGCCGGAGCAGGGGACGGCGGCGGCGGCGCTGCTTCCATCGGTTTGTTAGGGCGACGCGCCGAGGTCAGCAGTCGATTGATCGCGGCCGCCTCTTCCTGGGCACGACGACGCGCGGCCACCGCAGCGGCCGCCTGCTCTTCCTGTGACTTGCGCGCTGCATCGGCCGCAGCCTGTTGCGCGACGCGCGTCGCTTCGGCTGCTGCCGCCACCTGGGCCTCGGCCACCTCGAGTTGGGCACCCGCGTTGGCCGGGCTCGACGCCTGAGCATCGGATGCCTGCATCGCGGCCAGGCGTTCCTGCTCGCGACGCGCTTCCTCTTCCTTGCGCGCGGCTTCCGCTGCGGCCTCTTCGGCCCGTTTGCGCTCGAGTTCGAGGCGTTCCTCGCGTTCGCGCGCCTCACGCTCCTCGCGTTCGCGCTCGTCACGCAGGCGCTGCTCTTCGGCTTCGCGCACCCGATTGGCTTCAGCCTCGAGGTCGGCGGCACTCGGGCCGCTCTCCATGGGCGCCGCCTGCGGTACCGCGCCCTCGGCGTCGGCTTCGCGCTGCACGAAGACCCGCTTCTTGCGGACTTCGACCTGAATCGTGCGGGCCCGCCCGGTGGCGTCGGCCTGCTTGATCTCCGAGGTCTGCTTGCGGACCACCGTGATCTTCTTCTTCGGTGCGTCGTCCGCCCCATGAGCCCGGCGCAAAGCCGTCAGCAACTGGGCCTTGTCGGTCTCGGTCAGGAGGTCGTCCGCCGACTTCTTGTCGACGCCCGCGGACCGCAGCTGCTCGAGCAGCACATCCGCCGGCATTTTCAGCTCGGCGGCGAAATTCGCTACGTTGGTGCTTGCCATTCAGTTCCTTCCGGCTCAGACCGACTCGTTCTCGAACCAGTGTGCGCGGGCCTTCATGATGAGCGACTTGGCACGCTCTTCATCCAGACCGGTCGCTTCCACCAGTTCATCCACGGCCAGTTCGGCCAGATCATCGCGGGTATGCACATTGGCGTCGGCAAGCTTGGCCGCGAGATCGCGGTCCATGCCTTCCAGGCCGAGCAGATCCTCGGTCGTCGACTCCAGCTTCTCTTCCTTGGCAATGGCCTCGGTGAGCAGCACGTTGCGGGCGCGATCCCGCAGTTCATTGACGGTGTCCTCGTCGAACGCCTCGATCTCGAGCATCTCGTTGATCGGCACGTAAGCGACTTCGTCGAGACTGCTGAAGCCCTCGTCGATCAGGATGTCCGCGACTTCCTCGTCGACATCGAGCTTGCTCATGAAGTTGGCGCGCAAGGCAGCACGCTCGGCTTCCTGTTTGCCCGCACTTTCCTCGGCCGTCATGATGTTGATCTGCCAGCCGGTCAGCTCCGAGGCAAGACGCACGTTGCGTCCGCCCGTGCCGATCGCCAGCGCGAGATTGTCCTCGTCGACCACCACATCCATGCTGTGCTTTTCCTCGTCGACGACAATCGACGAGACGTTGGCTGGCGCCAGCGCACCGATCACGAACTGGGCCGGGTCTTCCGACCACAACACGATGTCGACGCGCTCGCCGGCCAGTTCACCGGTCACGGCCTGGACGCGCGAGCCGCGCACGCCCACGCAGGTGCCGATCGGGTCGATCCGGCGATCAGTGGTGTGCACCGCAATCTTGGCGCGAACGCCTGCGTCACGCGCCGCCGCCTTGACCTGCAGCAGGCCCTGCTCTATCTCGGGCACTTCCAGGCGAAAGAGCTCCATGATGAACTCGGGCGCCGTGCGTGACATGAACAACTGCGGGCCGCGACCTTCACGATTGACCTTGGACACCCAGCCGCGGACCCGATCGCCGACACGCAGGTTTTCCTTGGGGATCATCTGATCGCGCGGCAGACGGGCCTCGATCTTGCCGGACTCGATGACCGCGCCTTCGCGGTCGATCCGCTTGATGGTCCCTGATAGCAGCGAATCGCCACGATCGAGGAAGTCATTGATGATCTGTTCGCGCTCCGCGTCCCGGATCTTCTGCAGGATGACCTGCTTGGCCGCCTGGGCGCCGATGCGACCGAATTCGATCGACTCGAGCTCTTCCTCGATCCGGTCACCGACCTCGATCGGCCGG
>JBILSK010000216.1:0-4621 GCA_044372165.1 Burkholderiaceae bacterium
CCGCGACTACCGTCGGCTTCGGCGAACTCCCCCACCCGTTTTCGGGTGCGCAGCGTGCCGCAACGATCGCTGTCATCTACTTGTCCGTGATCGGTTGGGCTTATGCGCTGGGATCGGTCTTTGCACTCACGAATGACGCTGTCTTCCGTGAAGCACTGCGTCGCGCGCGCTTCGCCCGGCAGGTCGCCCGACTGAATGAGGCCTACTGCGTGGTGTGCGGCTACGGACGCAGCGGCGAGGCGATGGTCCAGGCGCTGGACGCACTGGGCATCCGGACGGTGGTGATCGAAACGGACCCGACCCGGCTCGAGCACATTGTCGTGCGTCCCTTCAAGGCTGCGCCCCTGCACAGAGTGGGCGACGCGCGTCGTCCCGATGTGCTGCGCGAGGCTGGCATCGCGCGTGCGGCATGCCACGCGGTGATCGTGCTGACCAGCGATGACAGCGTGAACCTTGAAATTGCGCTCAACGTCCGCGCGTTGGCGCCCGAGACCCACGTGATCGCACGGATCGTCGATGTGGCGAGCGTGCAAACTGTCAGCGAGCTGGCTCGCATCGAGGTGATCGATCCCTATGCGACCTTTGCAGACGATCTGTGCCGGGCGATCGTCGCGCCCGAGGTGCTGCATGTCGAGGACTGGCTCACGGCATCGCAAGGGACGACCCGACCGCCGATGACGCGTCTGCCGCACGGCTGCTGGGTGCTTGCCGGTGAGGCGATCTTTGAAAATCCGATTGCCCGGGCGCTCACGCAGGCCGGGCAGCAGATCAGGTCTCTCGAGATCGCCATCGATGCGGCAGGCACGGAAGGCCTGCCCAGCGCGGGCTACCAGGCCATAGACGCCGGCTTGCGCGACTGTCGAATCGAGCAGGCCTGTGGCCTGGTGGCCGGCACGGTCAACGATACGGTCAATCTGACCCTGACCACACTGGCTCGGCAGGCCAACCCTGATGTGGCGGTGGTGATCCGACAGCGAAAATCCTGGAATCAGCCGCTGATGGACGCCGCGCGTCCCGAGCGTCGATTCGTGCAGAGCACAGTGATGGTTCACGAAATCCTGCAGGGTCTGGTGACACCGCTGCTGAATCGGTTTCTGGCAGCCCTCAGACAAGGCGACAGAGCGCTGTCAGGTCAGGCGATCGAATGCCTCGAGGCCTGCGTTGGCAACGAGGTGCCGCTGGTCTGGACACTGAGGTGCGATGTCGGCGAACGCGGGCTGCGGGATGCGCTGGCTCATCCGGACGATCCCCTGCGCATCTGGCAATTGCTCAGGGACCCGCGCGATGCACGGACGCCTCTGGCGGCCACGCCTCTGATGCTGCTGCGCGTCGGAGTCGACAGCACAATGGACGATGGCCAGGCCTGGCAGGCCTCGCCGCAGTCGATTGGCCGCGTCCGAGCCGGCCGCCGGGTCGGACTGCTGGACCGCGCATCGACCTTCTGGGGGGCTGGGCACAGCGCCCATGAAGCCCACTTGATGCTGCCCGATCTGCAGACCGCCTTGCTGCCCGGCGATACCCTGCTGTTTGCGGGGCGCGTCGATGCACACGCCTTGCAGTCGCGTGTCCTCGAGGATCCGCTGCTGCTCGAATTCGTGCGCACGGGCAAAGAGCCGCCGCGCAGCCTGTTGTTCCGCTGGTGGGCCCGACGGCACGCCGCCCCTGTGGTCTGAGACTCGCTCAGAGGAGCTTGCCATGCATGTCACCGATGAATTCGACGCCACCCTGGAGCCCGCCAGTCGCGAACTGATCGAGCGCGTGCGTGTGTTCGCGCGTGAACGGATAGCGCCGTATTGCACCGACTGGGAGATGGCCCGGGTGTTTCCACGCGAGGTGTTGCGTGAGGCCTGTCGGGAAGGGTTCGCATCGGTCGAGGTACCGACCCGCCACGGCTGCCCGGGACTGCCGTTTTCGGCCAAGCTGCGCATGGTGGAGGAGATCGCCCGTCACGACTTCTCCTTTGCCTTTTCACTGGTCAACCAGCACAACGCCGCATCGCGCATCGCGGATCATGGCTCGGAAGCCGCCTGTCGACGCTACCTGCCCGGGCTGCTCGCCGGTGATCTCATCGGCTGCACCGGAATGACCGAACCGGGGGCCGGCAGCGATTTCGCTGCCATCGACACGCGCGCGCAGCGTGTCGCGGGAGGCTGGCGCTTGAGCGGCGAGAAGCGCTGGATCGTCAATGCAGTGCAGGCCGATGTCTGCCTGGTCTTTGCGCAGACCGACCCGGGCTCCCGGGACCGAGGCATTGCGTGCTTCATTGTCGAAGCAGACTCGCCCGGCTTCGAACGAGGACCTGCCCTGCCGGCGGCGGGCGTGCATGCATCGGGCACGGGAGGCTGGCGCCTGCACGACTGCTTCGTTCCGGATGAGCGCCTGCTCTACCCACCGGGCCAGGCTTTTCGGGCGGCGATGCAGTCGGTCAACAAGGCACGCGCGCACATCCCGGCAGCCAATGCAGCGATGATCGAGTCCTCGCTGCTCGCAGCGATCGCCCATGCGCGCACCCGCCAGGCCTTCGGTCGGCCGGTGCTGTCTCATCAGGGCCTGCGCTGGTCGCTGGCCGATGTCGCGCTTACCCTGGATGCCCTGAGATTGCTGACCTATCGCGCGGCGCGTCTGATCGACCGAGGCGAAGACGCTCAGGAGGCGGCGGCGATGGCCAAGAAGTTCGCCGGTGAACGCACCGTCGAGGCCATTGCCGCGTGCATCCAGGCGATGGGGGCCGAAGGCTTGCTCGAGTCACGCGGCTTGACGCGCCATCTGGCCGCAGCCAAGGCCAGTTGCTTTACCGACGGGACGATCGAGGTGATGAACGACCGGGTCGGGCGACTGCTTGAGGCACGCCTGGGCAGGGCGTGAGGCGCGCACGCCAGATGGCGCGCGCGCGGGGGCTGATCAGCCGTTGACCGTGACGCCGCCGTCGGCGACGATGGTCTGGCCGGTGATGAATGCGCCGGCAGGGCCCGCCAGCATGACGGCGATGCCGCCGATGTCATCAGCCACCCCCAGGCGGCGCAGCGGCGTGCGGTCTTCGCGCGCGGCCTTGCGCTCCGGGTTCTCGTACAAGGCCTTGGCGAAGTCGGTCATGATCAGGCCGGGGGCGATGCAGTTCACGCGGATATTGTCCGGGCCCCATTCGCAGGCCAGGTTGCGGGCCAGCTGCATGTCGGCGGCCTTGGAGATGCAGTAGGCGCCGATTTCGGTCGACCCCTTGAGGCCGCCAATCGAGGACACGATGATGATGGCGCCGCCCTTGTTGGCGATCATGTCGGGGCGCACCATCGTGGACAGCCAATGGTTGGACAGCACGTTGTTGCGCATGATCTTCTCGAAGACCTCGTCGCCCATCTTGTGAGCCGGGCCGAAGTACGGGTTCGAGGCCGCATTGCACACCAGGATGTCGATCGGGCCAAAGGCCTTGCGGCTTTCGTCGACCAGCCTTTGCATGGCGTCCTTGTCGGAGATGTTCGCCGGGATCGAGATGGCCTGGTTGCCTTCGGCCCTGATCTCCTTGACCACTTCCTCGCAGGCGTCCGCCTTGCGGCTGGAGACCACGACCTTGGCACCGTGGCGGGCCAGGTTGATGGCGATCGAGCGGCCGATGCCGCGGCTCGATCCGGTGACGATGGCGACCTTTCCGGTCAGATCAAACAGGTTTTTCATGGGGCAGTCTCCTCTATCTGCATGGGTTGAACGATGGAATGCTTCGCGCAATCGGTGCGGCGCGCTCAGTCCTTGCCGGGTTTCCGGAACAGGGCGTCCAGACTGGCGCGCGCCGAGGCGTCGTGGGTGCCGTGGGCACGCTCCCACGAGTATTCCTCGGCGATGCTGTCTTCCCAGAAGGTTTCCGGATTGGGCGAGGCAAAGAAACGGCGCGCCACTTCCTCGGGCACGCCACGGTAGGAGCGGACGTCACCGCTGTTGAATTCGATTTCCAGACGGAAGGAACGGGCGTCATACGAGGCCGAGCGAAGGTGGTCGGTATGCAGCAGCTTCTTGTCCATCATGCGCTCCCTGGAATGACTGGAGAGGTCCGGGCGACGGCTGTCGGCTCATCGGCCGAGGGCCAGCCCTTCGCGTCGGGGATCGACGCTACCCGTGAGGGTACAACGCCCGCGCCCGTCGCAGTGGCGGGAGATGACATGCAGGCCGCTGGTGAGCGGTCGCAGGCTGAGCTCGTGGCCGCGTGCGCGCAAGGCCTGCACCAGTGCATCGGGCGTGCGGCCGAGTTCGAGTTCGGTGGGTCCGTTGCGGCTCAGCGCATGCGGCAGCGCCAGGGCCTGATCCGGCGTGAGGCCGTCGGCCAGCGTGGTCTGCAGCAGGCTCGCGACATAACCGATGATCTGGCTGCCCCCGGGTGATCCGACCACCATGAGCAGAGGCCCTCTGCGTCCATCGGGGTTGCGCTGAAAGACCAGGGTGGGGGCCATGGAGCTGCGGGGACGCTTGCCTGGCTCGACTCGGTTCGCGACCGCCTGCCCGTTGTGGGTCGGTGCGAAGGAGAAATCGGTCAGCTGGTTGTTGAGCAGAAAGCCCCTGACCATGAGGTGGGCGCCAAACACGTATTCGATGCTGGACGTCATCGACACCGCATTGCCGGTCGCATCGATGATGG
>JBILSK010000217.1:0-4606 GCA_044372165.1 Burkholderiaceae bacterium
GACCCGGGCCCCAGCCAGCGGCCAGGAGGTTATCCACCACGCGAGTGCCGAGCGCATCTGGCGCCCACGGGGTGGCGATCACGACGACCGATGACGGATCCAGACAGGCCTTGATTGCGTCCATTCGCTTCTCGAGGCCGGCATGTCTCCAGCCATTCATGCGTGTGAGGGCTCGATGGGGCCTCGAGTATGCCGAGTCAGATCAAGGATCGGGCTTGATTCGACCGTCTCGCGGGGCGAGGTGCCCCGCTGCTCAACGTCGGTTCAGCTCGCCCCGGTTCAGTCAGCCGCCCGCGCGTTCAGTCGGCGTGCGAGCGCCAGCTCTTGCTGCGCCTCGATTCGATCGCAATCAACGATCACCTCGACCAGCGCATCGAGCGCCACCGAATGCGTGCGATGACCCAGCCGGCTGATGGCGAACTCGTTGACCGCCCCGGGCACGGGCGTCGACAGACATACCAGGGCGCCGGATTCGAGTTCGTGGCGGGCGCTCGACAAGGCCGTGATCAGCACATGATCGGTCCCCAGGGTCACCGCCTTCATCAGCTCGACCGACTCGCTGGCAAAGTCGGGAAACTGCCGGGATTCACCCTCCGGCCGGAAGGCCAGCATCGCCTTCACGAAGGGCAGGGGCATCCTGGAGGCCGATGCCACCGGATAGGCAGCCACATCGGCCAGCGACGGCGCGGCGTTCTGCAGCAAGGGATGCCCCGCCCTGACCAGGAAACAGGCCGTGCGGGGCGACAGCGGCGTCACCACCAGCCCGATCGCTTCCTCGTCCGAGGGTCGCGCGCCCACCAGCAGGTCGATTTCGCGGCGAGCCAGCACTTTCAGCAGGTCGAAGGAATGATCGTTCATCACGCGCAATTGCACCCGCGGATGGGCCTGCAGATAGCGGGTCAGCGCCTGTCCCATGAAGAGGGCGGTGGGAAAGATGCCGGACCCCAGCACGATCCGCCCTCCTCCCAACCCTCGCATCAGCACCACTTGTCGCTCGAGCGCCTCGGCCTGGGACAGCAGGTCGACCGCCTGGGCGAGAAAGCTGCGCCCCGGTTCGGTGAGCTCCACCCCGGTGCGGTTGCGCTCGAACAGCGCCACCCCAACCCGCCGCTCCAGCACCTGGATGCTGCGCGACAGCGCTGGTTGGGTCAGGTGCAGGGCACGAGCCGCGCGGGCGAAACTGCCTTCCTCGGCCAGAGCCCGGGCATGCCGCAGCAGGCGAAGATCGAAGTCCATGCTTAGATGGTATCAAGCGGATGACTCGAATCCATTGGACCCCGCCTGCCCAGATGCCGACAATCCGCCCGATTCGATTCCACCCGGGAAAATTTCCATGTCCACAGGCATCAACACGGCCGCCGGTGAAACCGTCCTGCTCCTGTCCCGTTCCGAATTGGCCCTGCTGACCACATCATTCGTGAAAGGGCAGGTCGCCCTGCAGACGGATGAACGATTCCGAGACAAGCACTTGGGCACCCCCGAACAGATCAAGGCACTCGAAAGCCTGTTCGGGACCCTGATGCAATGCAGTATCGACGCCTTCAGCACGGGCACCGAAGACGCGTGCAGCACACGCCCTGTGCCCCGTTCGCGACGCGTCGCGCAAGCTGCCGCATGAGCTTTGCTCATCGAACCCATGAGTCGAATTGATTGGACCGAAGTCCGGTCAGCTCCAGACAATCCGCGAGCCCGGTGATCCGCGCTCGCGGATTTCCCCTCAAGGCCTTGCTTCACTCCCCCGGAGACATTCCATGACGCAGACCCGCACCGCCCACAAAGCACCGAATATCCTGGTGATCATGGGTGACGACATCGGCCAGTTCAACATCAGCGCCTACAACATGGGCATGATGGGCTACAAGACGCCGAACATCGATCGCATCGGTCGCGAAGGCGCGATCTTCACCGATTGGTACGCACAGCAAAGCTGCACGGCCGGTCGCGCTGCCTTCATCACCGGGCAATCCCCGATCCGTACCGGCCTCACCAAGGTGGGCCTGCCCGGCGCACCCGAAGGCATGAAAAAGGAAGACCCGACCATGGCCACGCTGCTCAAGGCACGCGGCTATGTGACCGGCCAGTTCGGCAAGAACCACCTCGGCGACCGCGACGACATGCTGCCGAGCAACCACGGCTTCGACGAGTTCTTCGGCAACCTGTATCACCTCAACGCCGAGGAAGAGCCGGAAAACCCCGACTACCCCAAGACTCCCGAGTTCAGGAAGAACTTCGGCCCGCGTGGCGTGATCCACAGCTTCGCAGACGGTCGCATCACCGACACCGGCCCGCTGACCAAGAAGCGCATGGAGACCATCGACGAAGAGGTCACCGAAAAGGCGCTCGGCTTCATCACCCAGGCCAAGAAGGATGACAAGCCCTTCTTCGTGTGGTGGAACTCGACCCGGATGCACATCTTCACGCACCTGAAGGCCGAGTCCGAAGGCAAGACCGGTCTGGGCATCTATGCCGACGGCATGGTCGAGCATGATGGCCACGTCGGCCAGCTGCTTGCCAAGCTCGAGGAGCTCGGGCTGCAGGACAACACCATCGTCATCTACACCACCGACAACGGCGCCGAGACCTTCACCTGGCCCGATGGCGGCACGACCATGTTCCGCGGCGAGAAGAACACCAACTGGGAAGGCGGCTATCGCGTGCCCCTGGTGATGCGCTGGCCTGGCGTGATCAAGCCCGGCACGGTGGTCAACGACATCGGCTCCCACGAAGACCTGCTGCCCACCCTCGTGGCCGCAGCCGGCGACGCGACCGCCAAGGAAGACCTCCTGAAAGGCCGCAAGATCGGCGATCGCGACTACAAGGTGCACATCGACGGCTACAACCTCGCCCCGGCACTGGCTGGCAAGGGCGACTGGCCGCGTAACGACTTCATCTACTGGACCGATGACGGCAGCGTGGCCGCCCTGCGCTATGGCAACTGGAAGATCACCTTCCTGGAGCAGAAGGGCGAGGGCCTGCGCGTCTGGCAGGAACCCTTCACCACGCTGCGCGCGCCGCTGATCACCAACCTGCGCATGGACCCGTTCGAGCGCGCCGAGGCCGAACATTCCATCGGCTACCAGCGCTGGTACCTGGAGCACATGTTCGCGATCGCGCCGGCTGCCGCCTACGTGGGCCGCTGGCTGCAAAGCTTCAAGGACTTCCCGCCGCGCCAGAAGCCGGGCAGCTTCAACCTCGAGAGCGTCATGGACAAGGTGATGAGCTCGGCAGGCTGATCGCCCGGGTTCGAGGTCTGCCCCACCGTGCGGGGCGGGCCTCGAGCCGAACCGGCCCGATGCTCGGGCCGGATGGCAGTTCCCCGGGCGCAAGGCCCGGGTCGCATCACTGTGCTAGCGTCGGCCGCAGCGCCCTTCCTACCCGCCGACATGACGCCCCCCTGCTCGCCCGTTTCTCGCTCCGTGCCGATGGCACGTGCGCGCCGCAGTCTGCTTGCCCTGCTGACAGGGTTGGCCAGCAGTGTGCTGATTGCCTGCACCACCCCGCAGATGTCGGCACAGGGCCCGACGGCCCCGACCGAGCTCACCCTGGTGCACCTGAACGACGTCTACGAGATCGCCCCCCTCGATGACGGGCGCACCGGCGGCATGGCCCGTGTGGGCACCGTGATCCGCGAATTGAAAGCCCAGGGCCGTACCGTCCTCGCGACCCACGGTGGCGACTACCTGTCGCCTTCGGTGCTGGGAACCGCCCGCGTCGACGGCCATCCGCTGGCGGGTCGCCAGATGGTGGAGGCGATGAACGCGATCGGCATCGATTGGGCCACCTTCGGCAATCACGAGTTCGATCTCGCCGAGCCCGCGTTTCGAGCGCGGCTGGCCGAATCGCGGTTTCGCCTGGTCTCGAGCAACGTGAGCCAGGCCGATGGCCAACCCTTTCCCGGCGTGCCGCGGCACGCGATCGTGCCCCTGAAGATCGGCGAGCGCACGGTGCGCATCGGCCTGATCGGCCTGACCATCAATTCGAATCCGCAACCCTGGGTGCGCTACAGCGATCCAGTCGAAGCGGCCCGCGACGCGCTGGCCGCAATGGGTCCGGTGGATGCCGTCATCGCACTGACCCATCTCTTTCTGGCCCAGGACGATGCGCTGGTGAGCGAGGTGCCGCAGATCGACCTGGTGCTCGGCGGCCATGAACATGACAACTGGATCCTGCGTCGCGGCAAGGGCTTCACGCCCATCGTCAAAGCCGATGCCAATGCGCGCTCGGTCGGCCTGGTGACGCTGTCGTTTGGCGCGCCGGGTACACGGCCGCAGGTGAGGGCCGAGCTGCGGGTGATCGACGATCGCATCGCCGCCGACCCTCGCATCGATCAGCTGGTTTCGTACTGGACCCAGCTCGCCTTCGAGAGCTTTCGCGCAGCCGGCTTTCGGCCCGAAGCGAGCGTGGCCGTGACCCGCGAGACCCTGGACGGGCGCGAGCAGACGGTTCGCAATCGACCGGGCCGTCTCACCCAGGCCATCGTGGCATCGATCGAAGCCGAAGTGCCAGGTGCCGACGTGGCGCTGCTCAACGCCGGTTCGGTGCGCATCGATGACCTCATCGCGCCGGGCACGATCACCGAGTACGACGTGCTGCGCGTGCTGCCCTT
>JBILSK010000218.1:0-4601 GCA_044372165.1 Burkholderiaceae bacterium
GCTGATGAAGATCGATCCGAGCGCGCGCAGCATCAGCGTGTTGGCCGACCTCAAGGCCTCGGGTGCCGCGAGCTCGCAGATCAAGGGCTTCCTGACCGAGATCACCGACGGCACGATCGGTGCGGTGGTACATGACTTCGATGCGTCCGGCCGCAACATCGGGCGCCGGCTGGCGGGGGTGAGCACCAGTGGATCGCAGGTGGGCAGCCACGACGTCTCCAAGCTGATCGGCGAGACCGAGCCCTATCCCGGCGTGAACCGCTTCAACTGAGCGCGCATCTCACCGTTCCCCCTTTGTAACATCTGATACTGGATCCCTTCATGAACAAGACCCTGGCCGCGCTGCTCGGTGCAGCACTCCTGATCCCCGCCCTGGCGCAGGCCGCGCCGCCCGCCGGCAACATCTTCTCGCCCTACAAGGGCGTGCTGTGCGATCGGCAGTCGGGCTTTTGTGCCGACGATCAAGGCATCTCGATGGGCCTGACCAAGGAGTACCTGGGCGAGGCCGCGCAGCGCAAGCTGATGGAGGTGACCGGTTCGAACTTCGACGGCTCGGAATTCGTCATGATGGACGGTACCCGGTGCGTCTCGAAGCAGCGGGTCTGCACCACCACCAAGTGGGGCGACACGGTGGCCCAGCGCGCAACCATCGCCCTGTATGGCGCACTGCCAGCTGCCGCGAAGCCGCACCCGGCGATCAGCTTTCCGGAGGCCGGCGTGATCTGCGACAAGGCATCCGGGATGTGTGTCGATGCTCAAGGCATCTCGGTGGCCATGACCAAGATGTACCTGGGGACGACAGCCGAATCGAAGCTGATGAAGCTGCTGCGCGAGAACCCCGACATGGACACCAAGAACTACGTGCTGATCAACGGCGTCGATTGCCGTTCTGACGAGCGTGTGTGCATGGCCGAACGCCGCGGCACCGCGGTGGAGCGTCGCTACACCAAGCAGCTGTTCGGCGGTTGATGAGAGCGCGCGGGCCGCAAGGCCTTCGCGCTGCACCCGGTACATCCTCCAAGGCGGGCGAGGCCTGGGCAGCACTGCCAGAACAGCGCTGATCCCGGGTCGCCCTCAGTGGGCCTTCTGGACCAGCATGAAGACTTCGCCGCGAATCGAGATCGGGCTGGCCACCGCTTGGCGTGGACCATCCTCGGCGTGGAAGCGATAGTCGGCTCGATTCGACTTGCGGCTCCAGAAGCCTGATTCAGCCAGGGCGTGGCCAAACTGATCCAGGGTCTCGAGTTCCTCGGCTGGGGTCTGTTCCTTGACGCCCAGGCCTTCGCTGAAGCCGCTGACCGAGGAGGCGACCACCACCCGACCATTGCGATCGACCAGGATCATCGGAAACGGGCTGGCCTTGACGAATCCCGCCACTTGGCTGAGCGTGAGCAGCCCGGCCTGGCTGGCCAGCGACTCCAGCTCGGCGCGAACCGACACCCTGGGCGTCATCAGAGCGCGCTCCCAGCGCGAGACCGTGGTCTGATCGGTGCGCAGCGCCTCGGCCAGGCGACTCTGGCTCCACCCCAGTTCATACCTGAGCTGAACGATGAATTCGGCCCAGTAGGCGGTCTGGCTGGCTTGAGCGGGAGAGGTCATGGCAGGCAATTCAGACATTCGAACTCAGCGGCGCGCGTGCTGGCGAATCATGTACAGGCCCGCGCTGATCAGCAAGGCGATACCCATCCAGGCGAGCAGGTTCGGCATGTCGCCCCAGACCACATAGCCGATCACCAGGGCCCACAGCAGCCCGACATAGCGAAACGGCGCGATCACCGATATTTCGCCGTGGCGCATGGCGTTGATGGTCGCGTAGTAGCCGGTCGACAGGAACACCGCGGCAATCGCCAGCAGGCCGACATCGCGCCAGCTCATGGCGGTCCAGCCCTGAACCGCCAGCACGCCGCCCGCCAGCACCCAGACCACCGCGGCGGTGGTGAGGGTCACCAGGATGGACGGCGTGCCGGGGTGAACCTTGCGTGTCAGCAGATCGCGAAAGGCGTAGATGATCGTCGCCAGCAGAGTCAGCCAGGCGTAGCCGTTGAAATCACCGATGCGCGGCTGTATCACCAGCAGCACGCCGCAAAAGCCCGCGCCGATCGCGATCCACCGCCCCCGGTCCACGCGCTCCTTGAGGAACAGCATCGCGAGCACAGTAATGAAGAGCGGCGAGGACTGGTTGATGGCGGTGACATTGGCCAGCGGCAGCACGAACAGGGCGGCCAGGTAGATCAGCGTACCCAACGCTTCGCAGCCACCGCGCAGCAGTACCCATGGCTGCAGCGCCGCACGGATCTGGCCCAGCGCACCCATGCGCCAGGCTACCAGCGTGATCAGGCTGATCGCCATCACGCCGCGCACGACGATCATCTGCGCAGCGGGCACCCGGGCGCCGATCGCCTTGATCATCGCGTCGTTGGCGATGAAGGCCGTCATGCCGATCACCATCCAGGTGATGCCGATGCGGTTGGCCTGGCGCGCGGCCTCGCGCGGCGATGCGCCGGCGCCGACAGTGGCCGTGTTGCCGTGCGGCTCAGTCATGCGCGCGCGGCGGCTGATGCAGGCAGGCGATGCCGACTGCGTCGTCCGGCAGGCGCGGGTAACGACGCAGCACCTGCGGATCGTGACCGGGCACCACATGGTCGGGCGAGTCTGCTTCGCGGTACAGCCTCAGGTGGCCCTCGAGCATGTCGGCCACGTTGAACACGATGGGGAAAGGGCGACGCTCGGCCATGTTGTCGTAGTAGTGGCTGGCATCCGAGGCCAGCACCACGGTGCCGCGCGCGGTGCGAACCCGCACCGACTGCAGGCCCTTGGTGTGGCCGCCCATCAGCATCACGCTTACCCCGGGTGCGATCTCGGCGTCGCCGTCGTGAAAGACCACGCGGTCGGCGTAGACCTTGCGCACCAGCTCGACCACGTCATCCACCGAGTAGGCATGGCGCATCTGCGCGTGGCACATGCAGCGACCCGTGGCGTAGTCCACCTCGGCGTCCTGGATGTGAAAGCGCGCGTTGGGCAGCTTGGGCAGGTTGCCGGCGTGGTCGTAGTGCAGGTGCGTGATGATCACGTCGTCGATGGCAGCTGGGTCGGTGCCCAATGCTCGCACCGCCTCGATGGGGCAGCGTTGCCAGTCGCGGCCGCGCTTTTTCGCGGTCTCGGCGCTGAAACCGGTGTCGACCAGGATGCTTCGGGTGGGCGACTTGAGCAGCCACACGAAGAAGTCCATCGGCATGGGTTCGTCGTGCGGGTCGGCAGGCACGATGAAGTTGTCGCGACGCGTGCGCTGGGCCATGTGCGCATAGCGAATCGCGTAGATCTCGTAGGTGTCGTCAGTGTCGTCGGTGGCGGTGCTCATGGTGCGTCCTCGTGAAGATGTCGCTCAGGCCGTGCCGTCGACCAGTTTGCGGATCACCGGGTGGTACAGGTCACCCAGGCCGGCGGCAATCGCCCGTTCGAAGAAGCCATCGACGGTTCGGGCACCGTGCGCCTCGACGCCGGTTTCCTCGGCAAGCTTCAGCGCATAGCCCAGGTCCTTGCGCGCATAACGCACGGAGAACGCCCGCTCGGGAAAGTCCCCCGGCAGCATCGCCTTCATGCCGTGGCTGCGCAGCGCGAAGCTGTCGGCCGAGCCCTTGGTCAGGGTGTCGAACAGCAGCGCTGGATCGACACCCGCCCGTTCGCCGATCGCACGGGCCTCGGCCAATGCCAGCACCGTCTCGAACAGCACCATGTTGTTCAGGATCTTGACCACCTGGCCGCATCCGGTGCCGCCGCACAAGGTGATCTCGGTGGCATAGGTGCCGATCAGCGGCTCGAGTCGACTGAAGAGGGCGTCATCCGCCCCCACCATGACCGACAGCGTGCCGGCTTCGGCAGCGGCGCGAGTGCGTGCCACCGGGGCGTCGACAAAGTGTGCGGCTCGGCTCGCAAACTCGCTGGCCAGGGTCCGGGTGGTGTCCACCGGCGAGGTGCTGGTGTCGACGATCACCTGCCCCGGGCGGGCACCGGCCAGCAGGCCGCCCGCCTGGTGCGCGACCTGGCTCACGATCTCGCCCGAGGGCAGCGACAGGAAGATCAGGTCGCAGTCCCGGGTCAGCGTCGCGATGTCGTTCACCGCGGTCACGCCGTCCGCTGCCAGCCGCGCCAGGGCGGCGCGGTCGGTGTCGAAGGCCGACACCGGCAGGCCGGACTTGCGGGCGAGGTTGCGACAGATGGGTTCCCCCATCACGCCGGTGCCGATGAAGCCGATGCGAGTGAATGTCGTGGTCATGCGAGTGGTTCGTCCCGAGTGAGGCTCGCCCATGGTGCCATCGCGATCGACAACCCGGTCGAAATCGCCCCGGGGAAGCGGAACCCAGGCAAAGCGGTCGTCTGTTTACCGTTGGGGCGGGTGTAGATACCGTAACCGATTGCCCTGCGGGCCTGTTGTGCTACCGAGCTCTCACCCATGTCTGCGTCCGTGAATGCCTGTTCCCCGTCCATTCCTGTGCGGCGCCAGTCCGGCCGGTTCGCCGTCAGTGGCCTGCTGCTGGGCCTGAGCCTTGTCACCCCGTCAGCGCACGCCGACATTGTCTGGAGCTGGTCGTATTCCGGCGTCG
>JBILSK010000219.1:0-4599 GCA_044372165.1 Burkholderiaceae bacterium
GAGGTGCGCCGTCCGTCGGACAATTGGGTCGATGCGAAGCCTTGCGTCATATCGAGGCCTTATCATCGTTTCATGAAAATCACAGTCATCGGGACCGGCTACGTCGGTCTGGTTTCAGGCGCCTGCTTGGCCGAAATGGGCAACGACGTCCTCTGCCTGGACGTCGATCCGCGCAAGATCGACATGCTCGAACGCGGCGAGATTCCGATCTGGGAGCCAGGTCTGGAAGAGATGGTTCGCCGCAACGTGGCGGCCAACCGCATGAAGTTCACGCTCGACGTGGAGCGCGCCGTGGCGCACGGCACGATCCAGTTCATCGCCGTCGGCACCCCGCCCGACGAGGACGGCTCGGCCGACCTGCAGTACGTGCTGGCAGCAGCGCGCAATGTCGGTCGCCACATGACCGACTACAAGGTGATCGTCGACAAATCGACGGTGCCGGTCGGCACGGCCGACAAGGTGCGCGAGGCCCTGGCAGGCGAATTGAAGGCGCGCGGTGTCGAGGTGCCCTTCTCGGTGGTGTCCAATCCCGAGTTCCTCAAGGAAGGCGCAGCGGTCGAGGACTTCATGCGACCCGATCGGATCGTGGTCGGTGCCGACGATGACCAGGCGGTCTTTCTCATGAAGGCCTTGTATGCGCCCTTCCAGCGCAACCACGAGCGCCTGCTGGTGATGGATGTGCGCTCGGCCGAACTCACCAAGTACGCGGCCAATGCGATGCTGGCCACGCGCATCTCGTTCATGAACGAACTCGCCCTGCTGGCCGAACAGGTCGGTGCCGACATCGAACTGGTTCGCCAGGGCATCGGCTCGGATCCGCGCATCGGTTATCACTTCCTCTACTCGGGCGCAGGCTATGGCGGCTCGTGCTTTCCCAAGGACGTGAAGGCGCTGATCCGGACGGCCTCGGATCACACCCAGCCGATGTTCGTGCTCAATGCGGTCGAAGCTGCAAACGACGCGCAAAAGCATGTGCTGTGCAAGAAGGTGATCGATCGCTTCGGCGAGAGTCTGGCGGGTCGGCATTTCGCCCTCTGGGGCCTGGCCTTCAAGCCCAATACTGACGACATGCGTGAGGCGCCCAGCCGGGTCGTGATCGAGGACCTGATCGCGCGGGGTGCGACCGTCTGTGCCTACGATCCGGTCGCTATCCACGAAGCCCAGCGGTCCATCGGTCCCAACGCGTCGCTGAGCTATGCCGAGGGGGCGATGCAGGCGCTCGAGGGGGCCGACGCCCTGCTGATCGTGACCGAGTGGAAGGAGTTCCGCAGTCCGGACTTCGATGCGATTCGCGCCAAGCTCAAGCAGCCGGTGCTGATCGACGGCCGCAACATGTATCCGCCTGCGCTGCCGCGTGCAGCCGGGCTCGACTACGTGTCGATCGGCCGGCTCTGAGCTCAGCCCACCGCGCAAGAGGGATGGCATGAAGGTACTGATCACCGGCGCTGCCGGTTTCATCGGCATGCATGTGGCCGAGCGCCTGCTGGCGAACGGGCTCGAGGTCGTGGGCATCGACGACCTCAATGCCTACTACGACCCTGCCTTGAAGGAGGCACGCCTCGCGCGTCTTCGCCCGTCGACGGGGTTTTCCTTCGAGCGCATGGACATCGCCGATCGCGATGCGATGAAGCGGCTCTTCGAGACGCACCGCTTCGATCGCGTGGTGCACCTGGCCGCGCAAGCGGGCGTGCGCTACTCGATCACCAACCCGCATGCCTATGCCGATGCGAATCTGGTCGGCTTCGTCAACGTCCTGGAAGGCTGCCGTCACAGTGGGGTGAAGCACCTGGTCTATGCCTCGTCATCGAGCGTCTATGGCGGCAACGCCAAGATGCCGTTCTCCGAGCATGATTCGGTCGATCATCCGGTGAGCTTGTACGCGGCCACCAAGAAGGCCAACGAGCTGATGGCGCATACCTACAGCCATCTGTTCGGCCTGCCGACGACCGGCCTGCGCTTCTTCACGGTCTACGGTCCCTGGGGGCGCCCGGACATGGCGGCCTTCCTGTTTGCCGATGCCATCCTCGCCGGTCGGCCGATCGATGTCTTCAATCACGGCAACATGCGGCGCGACTTCACCTACATCGACGACATCGTCGAGGGCGTGGTGCGACTGCTCGATCATCCGCCCCAGGGCGATCCGGCCTTCGACCCGATGCATCCTGACCCGGCGACCAGCCGCGCGCCCTATCGGGTGTTCAACATCGGCAATTCCGAACCGGTGCAGCTGATGGAATTCATCGGCGCGATGGAATCGGCGATCGGCCAGACCGCGACCAAGCGCCTGTTGCCGATGCAGGACGGCGATGTGCCGGCCACCTTTGCCGATACCTCGGCGCTCGCCGCGCTGGTCGGCTTTGCGCCGCGCACCCCGGTCGCCGAGGGCGTGCGTCGTTTTGTGCAGTGGTACCGGGCGTTCTATCGCCGCTGAGCGCTCCTGCGCGTCGCCTCACGGGTGATTCTGCCGCCGTGGCGCACTCTGTCCGAAATGCATCGCGCCCGCACGGCGAACCGGGCGGGCGCGATCCTGGCGCAGGTCTCTGGCTCAGGCGTAGCGGGCCAGCGCCGTCTTCATGGTCTTGAGCGCCTTCGCCTCGATCTGGCGGATGCGCTCGGCCGACACCCCGTACTCGTCGGCCAGGTCCTGCAGCGTGCGGGTCCCGCCTTCATCTTCGTCGCGCAGCCAGCGCGACTCGATGATTCTCCGGCTGCGTTCGTCGAGGCTATCCAGTGCTTCGCGGATGCCCTCGCTTTGCAGTCGATCGAACTCGCGCGCCTCCAGCACCTGGACGGGCTCGCTGTGGGCAGCCTTCAGGTAGGAGATCGGAGCGAAATTCTCGTCGCCGTCGTCATTGGAGGGTTCGAGCGAGATATCGCCGCCGCCCATCCTGGTTTCCATTTCGACCACATCTTCCGGGCGCACGTTCAGGTCGCGGGCGATCGCATTGACCGCCTCCGGCCCCAGGGTACGAGCATCCGGCTTGTGCGAGCGCAGGTTGAAGAAGAGCTTGCGCTGAGCCTTGGTGGTCGCCACCTTGACCAGGCGCCAGTTCTTCAGCACGTACTCGTGAATTTCCGCCTTGATCCAGTGCATGGCGAACGACACCAGGCGCACGCCGCGCTCGGGATCGAAGCGCTTGACCGCCTTCATCAGGCCGACATTGCCTTCCTGGATCAGGTCGGCGTGCGGCAGGCCGTAACCGGCGTACTGCCGCGCGATCGACACGACCAGGCGCAGGTGGGACATCACCAGATCACGCGCGGCTTCCAGGTCGGCCGACTCGCGAAAGCGTCGGCCCAATGACACTTCCTCATCCACGCTGAGCATCGGCAGGCGATTGACCGCCGTGATGTAAGCGTCGATGTTGCCGACCGCCGGAACCGCCAGCATCGCACCGGCGGCGCGCGAAGAGGTCACCAGAGCTGCCGAGGAGTGGGTCATTCAGTGTTCCTTTGATGGGGGGCGACATGCCCCGTTCCGAAAAGATTAGCACTCGACCGTAGAGAGTGCTAATGAATTCCTGCAATCGCCCCGATAGCCCCGATAAATTGGGGTCAGATCACAATTTTCGCCCGGGCTGTGCCCTTCCACTCCCCAGGCCTTGCCGCCGACGGCCCGCAGTCGACCTTCAGACGGGCCACCGCCCTGACACCTTCACGACGCGCTATACAGGGGGCTGACAGACCCCAGCCATGGCGGCAGGGGGATGAAGGGACACTGCCATGATCGCCACCAAGATGCCCGAGACGCGGGTCGCCCGACCCTCGTCTTCTGATGAACTCGACGCTCGCGCCGCGGCCCGAGCCGCGTCCGAGGCCCCTCCTCATACGGCCGACGCGATGGCCGACGGCTCGATGGCCTACCTGGGCCGCCAGCCCATCCTCGACCAGGACCAGCAGCTGATCGGTTTCGAGCTGTTCTATCGTGCCGACGCTCAGGCCGAAGCCGCCGATTTCGGTGACGACGTCCACGCCAGCCTGGTGGTGGTGGCGTCGCTGCTGCATGACATCGGCGCCGAGCAGGTCCTCGGTGGAAAGCTGGGCTTCGTGAACGTGTCGGCGGGATCGATCGTGGAGAACTCGCCGATCGCGCTGCTGGACCCGCAACACACCGTGCTGGAGTTCGGACCCGATGCCGTGCTGGATGCGGATTCGCTGCAACGCCTGGCTGCGTTGCGCCAGTCCGGCTTCGGTGTGGCCGTGACGGTGGATTCGCCGGCCGCGCTGCGCACGCCCTTGTGGACCCTGGCGACGCATGTGAAGGTCGATCTGCAGCGGGTCCCGATGGAATACCTCCCGCTGGTCGCCCGACTGCTGCGCCGCGAAGGCGGCCGACGGGTGCTGATGGCTGAGAAGGTCGAGACGCGCGAGCAGGCCAATGCCTGCCTCGAGCTCGGATTTTCCTGTGTCCAGGGCTATTACTTCGCGCGGCCCGAAACCCTCTCGGCGCGCAAGCTCGAGCCCAGCCGCGCGGCCGTGCTGCAGGCGATCCGCCTGCTGCTGCGCAACGCCGACATCACCGAGGTGGACAACGCGCTCAAGCGCGACGTGGCCCTGTCAGTGAAGCTGCTGCGCTACATGAATGCGGCTGGTCTGGGG
>JBILSK010000220.1:0-4583 GCA_044372165.1 Burkholderiaceae bacterium
CGAGGACGCCCTGGGCAGGTTGGGCGCAATCCTGGAGGGTTGATTCGACCCCGGGCGCCTTGCTGCCCAGCGGCGACACCCCCGATCCGCCCGCTCAGCGCTTGCCGGTCTTTCGTGGCGGCAATCCAGTGTGCTGAGTCAGGATGCGCCCAGGCCGCACATCGGTGCGAGCCGCTTTCGTTGCAGCCGCGCCTCGCGCCGGGGCCACGCCCCGGGTCGAGGCCGTACCCCGGCCAGTGGCCGGACTGCGCGAACTCACCGCGGGCTCGGCGCGATCGGCAGACAGCTTGCGCCCGCGCGAGAAAGGATCGCCCATGCCCCGCCCCGGCTGGTACAACGGAATCAGGTGGTGCTTGCCATTGCCGATCAGGTCGGCCCGCCCCATGTCCTTGAGCGCCTGGCGCAGCAGCGGCCAGTTGTCCGGGTCATGCCAGCGCAGGAAGGCCTTGTGCAGCCGACGGCGTCGGTCGCCGCGCACCACATCGACCGACTCGCCCTTGCGCGGATCGCGGCTGATGCCCTTGAGCGGGTTGCGGCCCGAGTGATACATGGCTGTGGCCGTGGCCATCGGGCTGGGATAGAAGGTCTGCACCTGATCGGCCCGAAACCCGTTGCGCTTGAGCCAGAGCGCCAGATGCATCATGTCCTGATCGCTGGTGCCCGGATGGGCGGCGATGAAATACGGGATCAGGTACTGCTTCTTGCCCGCCTCGGCGCTGAACTTGTCGAACAGCGCCTTGAAGCGGTCATAGGTGCCGATGCCCGGCTTCATCATCTTGGACAGCGGGCCCTGCTCGGTGTGCTCCGGCGCAATCTTGAGATAGCCGCCCACGTGATGGGTCACCAGTTCCTTCACGTATTCCGGGGACTCCACCGCCAGGTCGTAGCGCACGCCCGAACCGATCAGGATCTTCTTGATGCCCTTGAGCTTGCGGGCCCGGCGATAGAGATCGATGAGCGGGCCGTGATCGGTCTTCAGGTTCGGACAGATGCCCGGATACACGCAACTGGGCTTGCGACAGGCGGCCTCGATCTGCGGGGATTTGCAGCCGATGCGATACATGTTGGCGGTCGGGCCGCCCAGATCAGACACCACGCCGGTGAAACCCTGCACGGTGTCGCGCATGGCCTCGATCTCGCGGATCACCGAGTCTTCGCTGCGGCTCTGGATGATGCGGCCTTCGTGCTCAGTAATGGAGCAGAAGGTGCAGCCACCGAAGCAGCCGCGCATGATGTTCACGCTGAAGCGGATCATCTCCCAGGCCGGGATCTTGGTCGCACCGTCATGCCGGCCGTGCTCGTCCGCATAGCGCGGGTGCGGGCTGCGCGCGTACTGCAGATCGAAGACCGCGTCCATCTCGGCGGTGGACAGCGGAATCGGCGGCGGGTTGATCCAGACGTCACGGTCGCCGTGCGCCTGCACCAGGGCCCGCGCATTGCCGGGATTGGTTTCCAGATGAAGCACGCGATTGGCATGCGCATAGAGCACCGGGTCGCTCTTGACCTGCTCGTAGCTCGGCAGCCGAATCACGGTGCGCTCGCGCGGCGGCGGTGCCGGACGCCCGGCTCGGGTGGTGGGCACGAAGGTGAGCGGCCGTTCGGTGACCGCGGCGACCGAAGGTGCGGCACTGGGCGCAGCATCCGGGCGGCTTTCCGGCGTCGAGACGACCCTGGTCGATCCCGCTGCCGACCCACCGGATGCCGTGCACTCCTCGCCCTGGGCCGTGGCCTGCGCCTCCACATCGAGATAGGGATGAATGTGCTCGTCGATTCGACCCGGCTGGTCGACCTCGGTCGAATCGATTTCCATCCAGCCGGCTGCGCTCGGATCATCGGTGCGCCGCAAGAAGGCCGTGCCGCGCACATCGGTGATGTCGTGGATCGGTTCGCGCCCGGCCAGTCGATGCGCCACTTCGATCACGGCCCGCTCGGCATTGCCGTAGAGCAGCAGGTCGCAGCGCGAGTCGACCACGATCGAGCGGCGCACCTTGTCCTGCCAGTAGTCGTAGTGCGCGATGCGCCGCAGCGAGCCTTCGATGCCGCCCAGCACGATGGGCACGTCCTTGAAAGCCTCGCGGCAGCGCTGCGAATAGACGATGGCGGCACGATCGGGGCGACGACCGCCCGCATTGCCCGGGGTGTAGGCATCATCGCTGCGGATCTTCCGGTCGGCGGTGTACCGGTTGATCATGGAATCCATGTTGCCGGCGGTCACGCCGAAGAACAGGTTCGGCCGGCCCAATGCCTTGAAGGACTCGGCACTCTGCCAGTCGGGTTGGGCGATGATGCCCACGCGAAACCCCTGCGCCTCCAGGGTGCGACCGACGATGGCCATGCCGAAGCTCGGATGGTCCACGTAGGCATCGCCGGTCACCAGGACGATGTCACAGCTGTCCCAGCCCAGCTGGACCATTTCCTCCCGGCTCATCGGCAGGAACGGCGCCACCCCCAATCGCTTGGCCCAGTAGGGGCGCCACGAGGTGATCGGCTTGGCAACAGGCAGGGGTGAGGTGGTTCGCATGATCGACAGACTGGGCAACCCGCCATTTTCACCCAAAACTAACCGCAGCCCGGACTAACCCCACTGGCCGCGCTGCTGCCGTCCGCCTCTCGGCTCAGTCTTTCAGCTCATCGATCCCTTCATTCAGCTCGGCAATCCGGCCAGGAAATCAAGCAGCAGGCGGTTCACCTCGGCGGCACGCTCCTGCTGTATCCAGTGGCCTGCCCCCTCCAGAATGTGCGAACCGCGCAGACCCGGCAGGGTGCGACCGAAGGCCTCGATCTGCTGGGCCGAGGCCGGGAACTTGAGCACCCCGTCGCGCGAGCCCGCAATGAACATCGAGGGTTGATGGATGGGCTGGCCGTGCCAGGGCGCGGTGAGGCGCCAGTTGCGTGCAATGTTGCGATACCAGTTCAGGCCACCGCGAAAGCCAGTGCGGGTGAACTCGGCGGTGAACCAGTCGAGGTCGGCCTCGCTGAGCCAGGGTGGCAAGGCCTCGGGATTCGCGGTGTTGTCCAGCAGCCCGCCGGTCGGTGGCAGCATGGCAAAGCCCTTGCCCTTTTCCCGGCATTCGCCCCCCGCGGTGAAATACAGGCGCTTGAGCGCGGTGCGCACATCGGCCTGCAATTCCATTTCCGCCACCCCGGGCTGCTGGAAATACTGGATGTAGAAACGCGTGATGCCGAGCTTTTCCAGCGAAGTGAACAGATCGGTGTTGCCACGAGGTGCGAAGGGCACGCTCATGCCGACCACCGCGGGAAAGAGATCCGGGCGCAGCAAAGCGCAATGCCACGCCACCGGTGCACCCCAGTCATGGCCGACGACCACCGCACTGGGGACCTCCAGTTCGCGCAGCAGCCCGACCATGTCGCCCACCAGGTCCAGGAGCGTGAATCGCTCGATGTCGTCCGGGGCATCGGTGCCGCCGTAGCCCCGCATGTCGGGCGCGATGCAGCGATACCCTGCTGCCGCGAGCGCGCTCATCTGATGACGCCAGGAATACCAGCTCTCCGGCCAGCCGTGGCAGAACAGCACCACCGGACCCGAGCCGCATTCGGCATAGCGATGCGTCAATCCATTGGCACTGAGGGTCTTGAGGGTGATGCCCGGCACGGGCGACGCCATTGCGCTCATGCCTGCACGCTCAGCACAACCTTGCCGAAGTGCCGATTGGCCTTCATGTGCGCCAGCGCCGCCATGGCGTCGGCCAGCGGGAAGACTCGGTCGATCGGCAGGCGCAACTGGCCCGCGGCCAGGGAGCCGCCGAGATCGGCCAGCATGCGCGCATTGATGTCGCGCACCTCGTCGACCGAGCGGGTCCGGAAGGTCACGCCGATGTAGCTGATGCGACGCATGGCGTGCAGGTCGAAATCGAACTCGGCCTTCATGCCGCCCAGGCGGCCCACGTTGACGATCCGGCCCAGGATGCGCGTGGCCTTGAGGTTGGGCGTGGCCAGCGCCCCCGAGACCTGATCGACGATCAGATCGACCCCCTGGCCGCCGGTGGCCTGCAGCACCTGATCGACCCAGCTTGCGTCGCTGGAGTCCAGCGCCAGATGCGCACCGAACTCGCCCAGGCGAGCGCGCCTCGAGGCATCGGTGGACGTGCCGATCACCAGCGAGGCACCCCGAACACGGGCGATCTGCATGGCCATCAGGCCGACACCCGAACTGGCCCCTTGAATCAGGACGGTCCCGCCTGGCACCAGCGCGCCATGCGTGACCACCGCGTCATGCATGGTCTGCAGTGCCACCGGAAAGGTCGAGGCCTCTTCGAAGCTCATGGCCGCCGAGGGAATCGGCGTGACGCGTCCCCAGTCCGCGACCGCATATTCGGCGAAGGCGCCCGCACCGGAGCACATCACCCGGTCACCGACCTTCACGTTGCGCACCTCGGCGCCGGTCTCGACCACCTCGCCCGCGAATTCCATGCCCAGCACAGTGCCCGCCCCGCCACGACTGCCATGCAGGTGGCCGGCGGCCATGCCCAGGTCGGCGCGATTGAGCGCACAGGCGCGCACCTTGACCAGCACTTCATTGGCCTTGGGCGTGGGGGTGGGTGCGTCCGCAAACGCCGGGCCGC